>JAZLJV010000021.1:0-3349 GCA_045618025.1 Clostridia bacterium | reverse complement strand
CTTACGAAAGCGATATGGTTCTTGAAGCTAGTGATTGTGAAGCCGGTTCAACAGTTGTTGTTGTTCTTGGTGGTTCTAACAAAGGTCTTGGTGCTGCAGGCACAGATGCTGCAGGCGAACTTGCACGTGCACAAGCATTTGCAGTAAGCGGACTTAACATTGTTTGCTTGCACACAGGTCAAAAATCCAGCGGTCGTGGTACACTTGCTGACCCAATCATCAAGGAAATTGCACCAAGCGCAAGCGTTATTCTTGTTGTAAACAAGGAAGGCTCCGAAACCGGTGGTGACTACGATGGTTTGTTTACGGATATCAACCAAACATACAACGTTCCTGTATACTTCTACTCAGGCGCTGCTAAAATGGCAGGCTCAATTGCAAACATTTTTGCAAAATAATTAACCTTCCTAATTACAAATAAATGAAAAATGCACTCATTAGGGAGTGCATTTTTTGTTGTCTTTTTATTGTTTTTGAAGACAGTGTCTTTTGTTTTGACGTGCTTTGCGTTATCAGCCCTCTGAAAAAACGTCAATACAAATTTTACGCTTTGTTTTCCGAGCCCAAAACATCACGAATTTTGTGCTTTACCATTTCTTTCATGTCGGCACGGGCATCGCCAAGATACTTTCTCGGGTCAAAATCTGCAGGGCACTCGGCAAGGTGTTTGCGACAAGCGGCGGTAAACGCAACACGAAGGTCGCTATCTATGTTTATTTTGCAAACTGCCATTTTGCGTGCCTTGATAAGTTCGCTTTCAGGGATACCTATGGCGTTTGGCATACTTCCGCCGTAGGCATTTACAACGGCAACTTTGTCCTGCGGAACGCTACTTGCGCCGTGCAAAACAATAGGGAAGTTTGGCAAGCGCTTGCCTATTTCTTCCAGAATGTCCAAACGCAGTTTTGGGTCGGTGCCCGGCTTAAACTTGTAAGCGCCGTGGCTTGTGCCTATGGCTATTGCAAGGCTGTCAATGCCGGTGCGTGTAACAAATTCTTCCACTTGATCGGGCGAAGTAAACAAGGCATCGCTGTCCTTTACCTTTACGTCGTCTTCTACGCCAGCCAAAGTGCCCAGTTCCGCTTCCACAACAACGCCGTGTGCGTGGGCATATTCCACAACTTGGCGAGTAATTGCAACGTTTTCTTCAAACGGTTTGGACGATGCGTCTATCATGACGGAGGTAAAACCGCCGTCTATGCTGGCTTTGCAAATTTCGTAATCTGCGCCGTGGTCAAGATGCAATGCCACGGGAATATTGCTTGTTTCTACAGCAGCATCTACAAGGTGTTTTAAGTACACGGGATTGGCGTACTTTCTTGCGCCTGCGCTTACCTGCAAAATAACAGGGCTGTGCAGTTCGTTTGATGCCTCTACAATTGCCTGAATCATCTCCATATTGTTCACGTTAAATGCACCTACGGCGTAACCTTCTTTGTAAGCTTTTTCAAACATTTCTTTTGTTGTAACAAGTGCCATTTTGTTTCCTCCATAAATAAATTGTATATATGCGTTGTTTATTTTGATAAAAGATATTTATGCAACCTGTTTACATTTTTTGTTGCATATGCTACAATATATTTGTTTCAATAACATTTTACCACACGCAAACTTTTTGTAAAGGGGTTGTGGTAAAAAAACAGAAAAATAGGAGGTAAAATATTATGTCAAAGAAAAATGTCAGAGTGGCTATTAACGGTTTTGGACGTATCGGCCGTTTAGCTTTCAGACAAATGTTTGGAGCAGAAGGTTACGAAATTGTAGCAATAAATGACCTTACCAGCCCAAAAATGCTTGCGCACTTGCTTAAATACGATTCCGCACAGGGCAATTATTCGTTAAATCACACAATCAGTAGCAAAGAACCGGTTACGGACGAAACCGGCGCAGTAACGCAAAACGGTTCCATTACCGTTGACGGTACGGAAATTACCATTTATGCCGAACCGAAGGCAATAAACCTGCCGTGGAAGGCTTTGGATATTGACGTTGTTTTGGAATGTACCGGTTTTTATACCAGTCGTGAAAAAAGCCAAGCGCACATTGATGCAGGCGCAAAAAAGGTTGTTATCAGCGCACCGGCAAAGGAAAAGGACGTGCCGACGGTTGTTTTCGGTGTAAACGAAGGCATTTTGAAGCCGACGGATACCATTATTTCCGCTGCAAGTTGCACTACAAACTGCCTTGCACCTATGACCAAAGCACTTAACGAATATGCGCCTATTCAAAGTGGAATAATGACGACTGTTCACGCTTACACAGGCGACCAAATGCTGTTGGACGGACCGCACCGCAAGGGCGACTTGCGCCGTGCCCGTGCAGCCGCTATGAATATTGTGCCAAACACAACGGGTGCCGCAAAAGCCATAGGTCTGGTTATTCCGGAACTTAACGGCAAACTTATCGGTAGTGCGCAACGTGTGCCTGTTTGCACCGGTTCTTCTACCATTTTGGTAGCAGTGGTAAAGGGCAAAGACGTTACGGCAGAAGGCATAAACGCCTACATGAAGAGTGTAGCAAACGAAAGTTACGGCTACAACGAAGACCCGATTGTAAGTTGCGACGTTATCGGTATGCGCTACGGCAGTTTGTTTGACGCAACGCAAACAATGGTTACCAAAATTGACGACGATACCTACCAAGTGCAGGTTGTTAGCTGGTACGATAACGAATACAGCTACACCACGCAAATGGTTCGTACCATTAAATATTTTGCAGAACTCAAGTAGTTTTACAACCCCCCTTAAAAAAGGTGCGCCAAATTTTTTGACGTGCCTTTTTTGTTGCCTTGCTTTAACAACCCCTGCCAAGCGTCTGGCATTTTGAACCGCCATTCCGCCGTTTGTCATTGACTTCTTTACTTGTTTGTGTTATTATGGTTTTATCTGCAAAGGAGGAAAAACCATGAAGAAAAAATTGTTACTTATATTTAGCCTTGTGTTATTGCTCTCTGTTGGTTTATTGCTTTGTTCTTGCATTTTGGATGTGGACAGCACAAAAACAAACAGCGATACACAAATAATGGGAATTTATAATAATTATGTTGCCTCTGCTGAAGCAAAAGGCGCAACGCCTTTATCTTACGAAGAGTGGCTTGCGAGCATAAAGGGTGAAAAAGGTGATCCGGGCCAAGACGGTCAAGACGGAGCACCTGGTCAAGATGGCAAAGATGGTCAAGACGGTAGAGACGGTGTTGACGGCAAAGATGGAGCCGACGGCAAGGATGGAATTACACCAACAATATCTATTAGTGCAGACGGGTATTGGGTAATAAAGGAAGTCAAAACCGAAGTCAAAGGCATTGGTCTTGTTGGCAAAGACGGTCAAGACGGCAGAGATGGTCAAGATG
>JAZLJV010000020.1:0-5064 GCA_045618025.1 Clostridia bacterium | reverse complement strand
AAATTGATGTTACTGCCGAACCTTTGCAGAAAAACGCTTTGGGCAAACTTAACAGGAAATTTTATGGACAAACAAGAAATAATTGAAATAGTTAAAAAACATATTGAAACAGATGTGGAAATAACAGAGGACTCAAGACTTTTTGCCGATTTGGGATTATCGTCTTTGGGCGTTTTTGCACTGCTGTGTGATTTGGAAAACAAGCTCGGCAAACAGTTTGACATTATGGACTTTGTAGGCCTTAAAACAATTGGTGAATTAATAACTAAAATTTACAAATAACCGTATTTTGTCGCTTTTTGCACAAAATGCATTAAAATAATTTTTGGCAATAATCTTTTGTGAAACGATGGAACAAGATATCAACTACCTACTAAAACAAATAAAACAGAATAAAGTGCTTGTCGTGGGCGATATAATGCTTGATTGTACCGTTGCCGGAGAGGTAACGGGCATTTCTGCCGAGGCGCCCGTGCTTACATTCAGAGAGGGACAAATTTGTTTTGCGCCGGGTGGCGCCGGCAATGTGGCGCTCAATTTGGTTTCTGCTAAGCAAACAGTAAAAATTGTTGCAGTTATAGGCAATGACGAAAACGGTAAACTTGTGTTGGATTTGCTACATAAAGCAGGCGTTTCAACAGAAGGCATTGTTGTTGATAATCAACGAAAAACCACAATTAAAAAGCGTTATTATACCTGCATCCATCAGCAACTTTTTCGTGCTGACAGTGAAGATATCTGCGATATTTCACAACAAACGCAAAGCATTGTTATGCAAAAAATATCGGAAGCAATTGCCGATGTTGATATTGTTGTTTTATCAGACTATCTCAAAGGTTGTCTGACCGCCGGTCTGATATCTGAAATAGTTGAACTTGCGCATCAAAACGGCAAAACGGTTATTGTTGACCCTAAAGATGCGGTGTATTGCAAATACAAAAACTGCGATATTATCAAGCCAAATCAAAAGGAATTGGCTTTGATGACGGGTAAAATGTTGCAAACAAATCAAGACATTTTGGATGCATGCCGTCAGCTATGCTTAAACAACGGCCACAAAGTCGTAGTTGCTACGCTTGGCAACAAGGGTATGGCTTTGTACTGTTGCTCGGGCGAAAAATACGTTATTGATGCTGTAGAGTGTAGTTGTGTGGATGTGGTCGGCGCAGGCGATACTGCAGTGGCCTACCTTGCTGTAGGTGTGGCTTCCGGCTTAAGTTTGTTACAATCGCTTACAATTGCCAACAATGCAGGTGCTAAAAAAGTTGTTCAAAACGGCACTGTGCCGGTAAATTATTTGCAACTCGGCACGTGCACAAAACGTGTAGAGAGGGATAAAACAGGCATTCTCAAGCAAATTCTGGCAGGCAAAAAAGTGGTGTTTACAAACGGTTGTTTTGACATTTTGCACGCAGGTCACGTAAGTGGTTTGCAACAGGCAAAATCGTTTGGGGACGTGTTGGTAGTGGGGATAAACTCAGACGGTTCAGTTCAGCGACTAAAGGGAAAGGGACGGCCGATAGTAAAACTTGATGACAGAATAAAAATGTTGGAAGCGTTATCATGCGTTGACTACATTATCCCTTTTGATGAAGACACTCCATTAACTACTATATCTGACATAGTACCTCAGATTTTAGTAAAAGGCGAGGAATATCGCCATAAAAATGTGGTAGGAGCGGACATTGTACTTAAAAACGGCGGTGAAGTGCGCTTTGTTGATATGTACGGTGGCTATTCTACTTCGTCCATTATCAATTCTATAAAAGAACAGCATAATGAATAAAGCTATATTTCTTGACCGTGACGGCACAATTATCAAAGACAAGCACTATGCATATTTGCCTGATGAAATGGAATTTATTGATGGCGTTTTGCCTGCACTTCTTAAATTGCAGAAGGCGGGTTTTTTGCTTATTGTTGTAACAAACCAGTCGGGTATTGCACGTGGGCTGTTTACCGAAGACGACCTCAGGCGTTTTAATGGTGTTTTTACTGACGAATGTAAAAAACACGGTGTAAGTATTTCAAAAATATATTATTGTCCGCATCACCCCGAGGGCGTTGTTTCCGCTTACAGTACGGAATGCGCCTGTCGTAAGCCGAAAACGGGGCTGTTTTTTGATGCTGTGCAAGATTTTGATATTGACTTATCTGCAAGTTTTGCAATAGGTGATAACCTGCGTGATTGTGCTATTTGTTTGCAAAGCGGTTGTCGTGGTTGCTTGATTGGTGACAATGTTTTGCCGGTTTCGGCGGAAAATATCAGCGTTTATTCCTCTTTTGCGGAATGCGCAGAAGCTATTTTGAAGGAGCAAAAATGAGTGTTGTTGTAACCGGCGGTGCCGGATTTATCGGTAGTTGCATGGTGCGTCTTCTGAATGATTCCGGTATTGACGATATTATTATTGTAGATGATGTAGCAGACAGTATAAAATGGAAAAATCTGCTTGGCAAAAAGTTTACGGAATACATTAATAAAGGCGACTTTTTTAACGTAATAGACAAAAAAGACATAACCGCCGTAGTACATCTGGGTGCATGTTCTTCCACAACGGAGACAAATTTTGATTATTTGTGGGAAAATAACGTACAGTACAGCAAACGTTTGTTTTGTTACTGCACCGACCGCAAAATAAGTTTTATTTATGCAAGTTCTGCCTCTACCTACGGAAACGGCAATAACGGGTTTGACGATTGCGCACCTATTGAAAACTTGTTACCGCTAAACAGATACGGGCTTTCTAAACAACTTTTTGATTTGTGGGTGCAAAGACAAACACAAAAACCGCCACAATGCGTTGGTTTGAAGTTTTTTAATGTTTACGGCCCTAACGAGTATCACAAAAACGGTATGTTCAGTATGGTTTATTCCGCTTACAAACAAATTGAACAGTCCGGTAAGGTGCAATTATTCAAGTCGCATGACAGCAATTTACCTGATGGTGAACAAAAACGTGATTTTGTTTATGTAAAGGATGTTTGCAAGGTTGTGTTGTGGTTTATGCGTCATCCGCCATGCAGCGGTCTTTTTAACGTCGGCACAGGTGTTGCACAAAGCTTTAATAAGCTTGTTTCCTGTGTTTTTGGGGCTGTCGGGCGTGAAAAGCAAGTTGAATATATTGATATGCCAACTCAACTGAAAAAGCAGTATCAAAGCTTTACGCAGGCTTCAATGCAAAAACTTTACGACATTGGCTATACGGAAAAAATGTTTTCTCTTGAAGAAGGCATTTGCGACTATGTAAAAAACTATTTAGAGGATGAAAAATACTATTGAAATGATTTGCGATTTGTTAAAAACACGGGCAGAGTTGTTTGACAAGGTGCTTTGCTCTGAAGACTCCGTGCAGTTTGTAAAAAACGTTTCGGCCAAAATTCTTTCAGCCAACAAAAACGGCAAAAAGGTGTTGCTTTGCGGTAATGGCGGAAGTTCGGCGGAGGCATCTCACTTTGCAACCGAACTTATGGTCAGGTACAAGCATACCAAAAACGGTATTTTTGCCATTTCGCTTAATGCCGATAGCAGTGTATTGACGGCAATTTCCAACGACTATTGTTTTGAAAGTATTTACGAGACTCAAGTTGAAAACATTGGCAAAAACGGCGATATTTTTGTTGCGTTTTCCACAAGCGGTAACTCTGTTAATGTTGTTAACGGCTTGCGCAAGGCCAAACAGTCGGGGTTGACTACCGTTGCTTTTTTGGGAAATAATAATTGTGGCGCTTCACCGTATGTTGATTATGCATTTTACGATTGCACCGACGATACGGCGATAATACAAGAGCATCACCAGGTGCTTATTCATTTGATTTGTGAAGTTTTGGAACAAAAGGCGTAGATTTATGAATATGAATTTTATCAGAAAGCTTCCCGTTCCAAAAGATATAAAGGAAATGTATCCGATATCTGAAGAATTGAAGCTAATAAAAGAACGTCGTGATGCGGAAATTCGCAGTGTGTTTGAGGGCAAAAGCGATAAGTTTTTGTTGATTATCGGGCCATGCTCTGCCGACCGTAAAGAATCGGTCCTCAAATATATTTCTTTGCTTAAGCAGGTTGCCGATACCGTTTCAGACAAATTGATTGTTATTCCACGTGTATATACCAACAAACCACGTTCTTCCGGTACCGGTTATATGGGCATGTTGCATCAGCCTGACCCAAAAGCCGAGCCGGATTTGCTGAAAGGTCTGGTTTCCATAAGGGGATTGCATTTGGCTATTCTAAAGGATTTTCACCTTACCTGTGCCGATGAATTACTCTATCCGGATAATTACAGATATCTTTCCGATTTGCTTTCCTACGTGGCGGTAGGGGCTCGTTCGGTGGAAAACCAATACCACAGGCTTGTTGCAAGCGGTCTTGATATTCCTGTCGGAATGAAAAATCCGCTTTCCGGCGATTTGTCGGTTATGTATAACTCCATAAATGCCGCACGTCAGTCGCACGCCTTTTTGTACCGTGGTTGGGAGGTAATTACGTCAGGCAACCCTCTTGCACACGGCATTTTGCGTGGTTACAAAGATACCGACGGAAACAACCATCCAAACTATAGCTATAACAGTCTGTCGCAGGTTTTGCGGTATTTTTTGCAAAACAAGCAGTTTGCAAGCAGTATTATTGTTGATACAAACCACTCTAATTCAGATAAACATTACGAAAGACAAACGGAAATTGCCTTGGACGTTATGCAAAGCCGTAAGGCAGATGCCGGTGTGCGGTCTATGGTAAAAGGTCTGATGATAGAAAGTTATTTGAAAGACGGCTGTCAGGATGTTGACGGGACAGAGGAGGGACTTTCCATTACCGATGCGTGCCTTGGTTGGGAAAAGACCAAAGAGCTGATTTTGCGTATTGCCGAGTTGGTGTAACGTATTGTTTGGTAAAAAAAGTCGTATAGTGTTAAAAACGTTTTGCGAATACGTCATAGGTTTTTGCCTGTTTGGCTTGTTCTCTTGCTTTTCTTTAGCAAGATATGATTTTTTTTGACGTATAAGTGTAATAAAAATGCATTATTTTGTTGTCAGACAACATAAAAAGATTAAAATATTATCAAAAAT
>JAZLJV010000019.1:0-4674 GCA_045618025.1 Clostridia bacterium | reverse complement strand
CACGTTACACGATGCGCCGAAGCAACAATCAACGGCAACGCTAAGTCCGGTTAAATCGGCATTTACCGCCCTTAACACATCATTTACATACATTTTATCGGCATTATAAAACACCGGTTCGCTTACGGCGGTTATTTTTGGCATTGTTTCCAACAGTTTTAACATGGTTTCGCTTACAATTTGTTCTTTTGCACCGCACAGCTTTACGCCGTATTCGTCAAAAACCTTCAGTCCGTTATCGCACGGCGGATTGTGACTGGCACTTATCATAACGCCGTAATCGGCACCGAACTTCCGCACAAAATGCCCTACGGAATTGGTCGGCAAAATGCCGATATTTATGACGTTTCCGCCTGCGCTGTAAATCCCCAGAGTAAGCGCATCAAAAAGTTTTATGCCGGAAAGCCGTGTATCACGCCCGACAACCACCACGGGAGAGCTTCCTCCAAGCATTGCAAGACATTTGCCCAACAAAAATGCCGTGCCATCGGTAATGGTGTTGCCGTAAGTTCCACGTATACCGTCAGTGCCGAAAAAATTCATAATTACCACTCCTTTTGCGTTTTCCGCAGTTACAATGTATTCTAACGCAGGGCAAAGTGCTACATAAAAGATTTTTTGACGTATTGTGCAATAAAAAAGCGCCTTTATGTAAAAGGCACTTGCAAAAAACAGTTTAGTTGTATTTTTTGATTAGCGTGCAGAAAGTTTTGCTGTTAAAACAAACGCACGCAACCACCGCAACTATCGCAAAGTCTACAAAAACAAACGAGTTTGTCACAGCGGAAAAAATCAACGCATCAACATTGGTTACGGCACTTTCACGCCAGAAAAAGTATCCGGAGAGCACATGCGAAACATACCGCAAAAACGTTGCAAACAAACCGCCGAAAACATACTGCAAAGCGGGTTTGTGCGAAAGAATGTTGCGTTCACGCAGTAGGCCTGCAAGACCAAGCGCCATAAAAGCAACGGGGTAATCTAACAGTACCTGCACATAATGTAATACAAACGGGCCCTGAACAAACTGTAAAAAACCGTATACCACAGCACATATTACACCTTTGCGCACGCCGAAAACGTAGCTGTAAAGCATAAGCGGAAAGGTGCTGGCAAGCGTTACAGAACCGGCAAAAAACGGTGCGTGATATTTTACAAATGAAAGCACAAATGAAAGCGCCACGCACAAAGCACCGAAACACACGGAAAATGTATCAAATTGCTCTCTTTTGCCCAAAAAAAGCGTGAGTGCCACAATTAACGCAACAAGCAATGCACTGCAAATATACATTATTGCACCGCCAAAAGCGCCTTCACCCTCTCCCACTACAAAAAAAGCAAGCAAAACGGCATAGCAAAGCACTACGCAAAAGGCCACTGTGTTAAAAAGCCTTGCATTTTTACCGCATTTGGTAAGCACGGCGGAAACCGCTACGGCAACAATAATACCTACCGCAAGCATACAAATAAGAAACGTGTTCATAGTTGACTCCTTTGCCGAAGAAAAAAATCTCCGACTTTTGCCGGAGATTTAAGGAAATGTTGTTTGCTTTGTTTTGCATTCCTTACGCAAGTGTTAACTTGACAAGTTCAAAGGGACTTTCTCAACTGCGTGCGCAGTACCCCCAGCAAAGTTATTTTAGCACTTTCGGCACAAAGTTGTCAAACGTTTATGCAAAAAGATTTTATTTGAAAACTTCTTCTATTACACCACCGCCGAGGCACTTGGTTTCATCGTAAAAAACTACAAACTGTCCCGGTGTAACTGCACGTTGTTTTTCGGCAAAGGTTACAGTAGCGTTTGTACCGCTTATGCTTACGTGTACTTTTTGTTCACTTTGACGGTAGCGAAATTTTGCAAAGCAATCAAATTCGTTTGCAGGCAATGACGGAATCCAATTTAACGTACTTGCAACAAGATAACTGCTGTAAAGCACGCTTTCATCGCCGTGGCTCACCACCAAACGGTTATTCGCCATATCCTTTTCCGCAACAAACCACCTGCCCGTTTCGCCGTCGTTTGTTCCGCCAAGACCAAGTCCCTTACGTTGGCCGAGCGTGTAGTACATAAGTCCCATATGCTCGCCCACCTTGTTACCGAAAACATCCACCATATCGCCCGGTTTACCAGGCAAATATCCACGTAAAAAATTGCGGAAGTTGCGTTCACCTATAAAGCATATACCGGTGCTATCCTTCTTTTTGGCATTTACAAGGCCGTTTTCTTCGGCAATTTTGCGTACTTCGGGCTTGGTAAGGTCAGCCAGCGGAAACAACACGTTTTGCAGTTGTTTTTGCGAAAGTTGGTTCAAAAAGTATGTCTGGTCTTTGTTTTGGTCTTTAGCCTTCATCAGCAAATGTACGTCGCCTTGGTGGCTTATTCCGCAATAATGGCCCGTGGCAACGTAGTCCGCCCCAATTGCCTTGGCGTAATCCAAAAACGGTCCGAACTTTATTTCTCTGTTGCAAAGTACATCCGGATTGGGCGTTCTGCCTTTGGCGTATTCATCCAAAAAGTAACTGAAAACTCTTTCACGATACTCTTTTGCAAAATTGACCGAGTAGTACGGAATGCTAAGCTTATCGCACACACGCTTTACGTCTTCCCAATCGGCTTCGGCAGTGCAACAACCGTCCTGCTGTTCCTCCCAATTGTGCATAAAAAGCCCTATAACGTTGTAACCCTGCTGTTTTAGCAATAAGGCGGAAACGGAGCTGTCCACACCGCCACTCATACCAATTACAACAGTTTTCTTTTGTAATGTCGTCATTAGTTTTTACCTGTCATTATTCTTCTGTTTTCCTGCGAAACCATCACTCTCTTCAGAGTATCAATGGCTTCATCGTTATTGGAAGTTGCCTGCAATATTTCCAACAATTCCTCCGTGGCCGAAGCTTGGTCTTCGTTGCTTAAGGTTTTACGTGCAAGATACATTCCTTCAAGCTGGTTTTGCGTAAGCAAAAGTTCTTCACGGCGGGTACTGCTACGGCTAAGGTCTATGGCAGGGAAAATCCGTTTTTCGCTCATACGGCGGTCAAGCTGAATTTCCATATTGCCGGTACCCTTAAATTCTTCGTAAATAATGTCGTCCATTTTACTGCCGGTATCTACAAGTGCGGTAGCCAAAACGGTAAGCGAACCGCCACCACGGGTATTTCTGCCGGAACCGAAAAGTTTTTTAGGCTCTTGCAAAGCGGAAATATCCAAACCGCCGGTAAGTGTGCGACCGCTTTGCTCGGCGCACTGGTTGTAAGCACGGCCAAGGCGAGTAATGCTATCCAACAGTATCATAACATCCTGACCTTGCTCCACACGGCGTTTGGCGTTGGCAAAAACAAGTTCGGCAACACGAATATGGTTGCCTGGTTGTTGGTCAAATGTAGAATACACCACGTCACAGTCTACACTTTCCTTAAAATCGGTAACCTCTTCCGGTCGTTCGTCAATAAGCAAAACGGTAACAAAAATATCCGGATGGTTTTTGCGCACGGCCATAGCAATCTTTTTAAGCAAAATTGTTTTGCCGGTTTTTGGCGGTGCAACAATAAGTCCACGTTGACCTTTACCTATAGGCGCAACCAAATCCAACGCACGCAAAGCGTAATCGTTGCGGTCATTTTCCATAGTTATACGCTTGTTGGGAAAGCACGGCTCAAGTTGCTCAAAAGGCGTACGCTTAAACGCATCGGTTGCAGGCACGTCGTTTATTTCCTCAACAAAAATTGCCGTTGGCGCAGTGCGGTTTGGGTATTGACGCAAAGACACCTTCAGTTTATCTCCGCTTTTAAGGTTCATTCGCTGAATAGTCTGCGCCGAAATGTAGTAGTCCTTGCCCGGCGTTATAGAATAGTTGCGTGTGCGCACAAAACCGTAGCCGTCATTGTGCATTTCCAAAATGCCGTAACGTGTGTAAGTTTCGTCCACCTCAGTTGTTTCTGCGTTTTCCCCAAGTTCATCCGCCATTGGGCAACGCATTGCCTTGGCAGGTCTGCCCTGCTTTATTCTCGGCACCGGCTCAAGCTCTCCGTTGTAGGCACTTACAATAAGGCTAAGCAATTCGTCACGCTTTCTGTTGCGTGGCACAAGTCCACACTCACGTGCAAATTCTCTTAAAGAACCTATTGTCATTGAATTGATGTGTTGTTGCAACTCGTCTACCGACTTAAACTGATTATACATAAAAAGCCCCCGTGCGGTGCACACAAGCACCGTACATAAAAAATAAATTTACAAATATCAAAACCGTAGAGTTTAGTTTATTAAAAATTATCAAATAAAAAAACTAAAAAATACGGAAAAAAAATAAAACACAAAAAAATATGTTTTTATTTTAGTATATATTTTACCCTTTGTCAACCCAAACAAGCAAAACATTTTTGCCGAAAAATGCCACAAAAACAAGAAAAACTGCAAATTACAAGGGCGACCTTTTCGGTCGCCCTGTTTGTATTATTTTAGGTTGTATAATCTTGAAACTACACGTTTTGAGGTTTGAAACCTCGCTTTTCATTTTTTGAAACTACAACTTTCAATAGCCGAAACGTAATGTTTCAACGAATTACCGCATTGAAGTAGTTCGTACTAATGGAATTTATGCTTTATTTGTATATGTTTTATAGTCGATTCCTTTTTGATAAGAGGTTACATCTTGACCATTATTAATAAATTTGCCT
>JAZLJV010000018.1:0-7314 GCA_045618025.1 Clostridia bacterium | reverse complement strand
AAGACTATAAAACAAAATGTATATGTTTTAGTCTGTATTTTTTTGAAACTGATAAAAAGGAGTTTTACTATAATAAGTATTGCTCCTTTATTATTTATTGCTAGTTTCAAAGTTTATAGGTGTTGAGTTCCTTTTTGTTTTATTTTTACATTTTTGTGCGTTGTGCGCTCAATTTTTGCGTGCATTGCTTGTTTTGGAAGCATTACAACGGATTTTTGCGTGGTTTGTTTTGACCACGAGGATATTTGTTTGGCGTGTGTGCTACTTTTTTGAATACCAACAAACACCTGTTTGCACCACTTGGCAAGGTAAATGTCTTGCCCTCAACAAAGGTTACACCAAGCGTCTGACAGGCATTTTTGCTTGCTTCCACTTCACTCAAATCCGTCTTGTAAGCCACCAGAATACCACCCATTTTCAAAACAGTTGCGGTGTATTCCAGCAGAATATTGAGCGGAGCGACCGCCCTTGCCACGCACACGTCATATTGTTCGGCGTGTGTATGCGCAAAATCTTCCGCCCTGGCGTGAACAAACTCGGCCTCTATGCCGTTTTGAGCGCAAAGTTGCTTGCAAAAGTTAATGCGTTTTTCCAGACTGTCAACAAGTGTAATGCAAATATCCGGCCGTGCAATTTTTAGCGGAATAGCCGGAAAACCTGCCCCGGTACCGATGTCGCACACCGTTGCATTTTTTGCAATGCATGTGCAACCGAGAATGCTGTCGGCAAAGTGTTTTTCCCATATTTCTGCGTTTTCGGTAATGGTAGTGAGGTTGTATTTTTCATTTTCGCTCACCAAAAAATCGGCATAATTTTGCAATTGCGCCATCATTTTTTGCGTAAGTTCTATTTCGGTGTTTTGTTTGATGTATTGTTTCATTTTGCAATTTCGGTTGTTTTTGTGATGAGAGCAATCAACTGCTTTTAACTGTTTTGCCAACACGTATATGTTTTTTACACAAATTGTGGCTTTGGACAACACGTATGCGCTTTTAAGGTGTTTGCAATTATTAAAAAATAGCGTTTAAGCGACACGTATATCAGTTTTTGTTGCTGTTGTTTTGTTTTTGTTGAGCCAGATAAACAATAAGAATTTGTATATCCGCCGGCGAAACACCGCTTATTCTACCTGCTTGGCCAAGATTCATAGGGCGAATTCTGGCAAGTTTTTGACGGGCTTCTATGCGCAGACCGTCAATAGAAAGATAGTCAATATCTTTTGGTAGTAACTTGTCTTCAAGCTTGGAGGCCTGTCTTATGGCATCTTCTTCCTTTTCAATATAACCCTTGTATTTTACGGCTATTTCCGTTTCTTCCAATGCATCAGCGGAAATTCCTTTGAAAAATCCGAGTTTTACAAGGTCGGCAATTTCAATACACGGACGGCGCAAAAGCTCTTCCACCGTAAGGCCGGTTATTGCCACCTTTTCGCCTTTTTCTTGAAGCAAGCCGGCAAATATTTTAGGTGAAACAACCGTTTTTAGCTGTTGCTCCGCTTGTTTCAGTTGTTGCAGTTTAACGTTAAATTTTTCCCATCGTTCATCGGTTACCAATCCTATTTCTCTGCCAATTGCCGTAAGGCGCAAATCTGCGTTATCCTGGCGAAGCACAAGGCGGTATTCCGCACGACTTGTCATCATGCGGTACGGCTCAAGCGTTTCCTTGGTGGTAATATCGTCAACAAGCACACCAATGTAGCTGTTATCCCGACGAAAAATAACCGGCTGTTTGCCGTTAATGTATCTTTCGGCGTTTATTCCGGCAACAATTCCCTGGGCTGCGGCTTCTTCATAGCCACTTGTGCCGTTTATTTGACCGGCAAAAAACATTCCCGGGTGTTTTTTTGACATTAGCGTTGCATCAAGTTCGGTAGCATCTATGCAATCATACTCAATTGCATAGGCATCACGCATTATTTCAACGTTTTCCAACCCTTCTATAGAGTGGTAAATAAGTTGTTGAATTTCCGCCGGCATAGAAGTTGATGCGCCCTGAACGTAAAACTCGCAGGTGTCTTCCGACTCCGGCTCCAAAAATATTTGATGTCGTTCTTTATCGCTAAAGCGAACAATTTTATCTTCAAGACTTGGACAGTAACGTGGCCCCACGCCGTTTATTGAGCCGTTGTAAAGCGGTGCTTGTTGTTTGTTTTCCAAAATTATGCGCTTGGTTTCTTCCGTTGAATAGGTAAGGTAGCAACTGCGTTTATCAGCGGGAATACTATCGGTAAGGTACGAAAACGGCTTTACGTCGTTTTCTCCACACTGCTCGGTTGTTTTTGCCAAATCTATTGAATTCATACGCACACGTGCCGGCGTTCCCGTCTTAAAACGACGTACCGTGTAGCCCAAATCAACTAAACTTTGCGTTAAAAGTGGCGCATTCATAAAGCCGTTAGGACCACTGTTTTTTATGCATTTGCCAACCAATGTGCGTGAATTTAAGTACACGCCACAGCAAGAAATTACCACTTTTGCCGTGTAGGTAAGCGCAACGGCGGTGGTGACGGCATAACCGTTTTTCGCCACTTCAATTTTTACCGCTTCACCTTGGCGAAGTGTAAGGTTTTCCTGCTTTTCCAGCGTTTGTTTCATATTTACGTGGTAGCGATTTTTGTCTACCTGTGCACGTGGCGAATAAACCGCAGGGCCTTTTCCTCGGTTTAACATACGCATTTGTAGCAGACTTTTATCGGCATTTATTGCCATTTCTCCGCCAAGCGCATCAATTTCTTTTACAATTTGTCCTTTTGCCGTTCCGCCAATACTTGGATTGCACGCCAAAAATGCAACCGTATCAAGATTGGTTGCCAAAACAAGCGTTTTTAAGCCAAGACGTGCCGTAGCCAAGCCTGCTTCACAGCCTGCGTGCCCCGCACCTATTACAATTACGTCGTATTCTCTCATTATTTTCCCAAACAAAATTTGCTGTAGATTCTATCAATAATTTCTTCGTTTGCCGTTGTTCCGGTAATTTCTCCCAACGTTTGCCATATTTCACGCACTTCACTTGCACAAACATCCAACGTGTTGTACGGAAGATTATCAAGTGCATTCAAGCATAGGTCCAAGGCCGTTTTCAAACAGAAAAGATGCCGTTCGTTGGTAATAAGTAAATCACTTTGAACAATCTCTCCGGCATTAAACATATTGTAAAGTTTTTCCTTCAGTTCGTTTATTCCCGTGCCTTGCAAAGCAGAAATTGCCACACCGTTTTGCGGTGCGCTTTCGGTGTGCAAATCGCTTTTATTGTATACCGTTATGCAGTTTAAGTTGTTGTTGGCAATGTTTACGTCGTTTGATTTTTGCGACCAATCGTCCGTTACATAAAGCACCACGTCGGCATTTTCCGCTGAAAGTTTTGCACGACGAACGCCCTCTGCTTCTATTACGTCAGTTGTTTCACGTATGCCTGCGGTATCAATAAAGTTCAGCTTAATATCCTTGTAATTTACGCTTTCCGTCAATATGTCTCGTGTTGTGCCTTCAACACCGGAAACAATTGCACGGTCACTGCCAAGCAAAGCATTAAGCAGACTGCTTTTGCCCACATTTGTTTTGCCGATTATTGCAACATTGATGCCGTATTTTGCCACTTTGCCAAGCGATGCGGTCGCCACAAGATTTTTCAACGTTTTTGCCGTTTGTTGCAATTCTTTTTGCAAACTGTCTTTTGTGGGTGCTTCAAGGTCTTCTTCCGGATAGTCTAACGTTGCTTCGGCTTGGCTGATGACATCGGTAAGTTTGTCTTGCAACTGAGTTATTTGTTTTCCCAGCTTGTTTTCCAAAAGATTTGCACCGGCTTTGGCGGCAGAAGCCGTTTCGGCGTCAATCATTTCAATTATGCCTTCAGCATTGGTTAAATTTTGTTTGCCGTTAATAAAAGCCCGCTTGCTGAACTCGCCGTTTTGTGCCATAATCGCCCCGTTTTGCAGACATGTTTCCACTACAGCCTGACAAACGGCATTTCCTCCATGGCAGTGAAACTCAACTGTGTTTTCACCGGTATAAGAAAACGGCGCAACAAAGTAAACACACATTGCGTACTCATTAAAGTTTGCTGTGTGAAGTGTGCCGACCTTAAGCATGTTAGGTTGTTTTGGCATTGGCTCAAAAAACTTTTTTGCAATTTCTATTGCGTTTTCGCCACTCATACGCACAACTGCAATGGCACTTCTGCCCCTTGCTGTGGAAATGGCAACTATTGTAGAATTTTTCATACCATACATTTTAACACTTTACTGCAAAAAACACAATAATACAATAAACTGTTGTTAAAAAATATTTTGTGGATAAATTGTGCATTTTTTATATTTTGCGCACAAACTCTCGGTGAATTGTGCACAATATCGGAACTTTATGCACACTTCATCGGGAGTTCACGTTTTTTGACAATTTTCCTTTTTTTGTTGATAATATTTTGTTTTTATGTTATTATTAAATATATATACATAAGAGGTGAAGCTTATGGGCAAAATTATTGCATTTTCCAATCAAAAAGGAGGTGTGGGTAAAACCACAACAGCCATCAATGTTTCCGCTTACGTTGCGTTGTCGGGCAAGAAAGTTCTTTTGGTAGACTTTGACCCTCAAGGCAATGCCTCAAGCGGTTTTGGTGTTGAAAAGAACAGTTTGCAAACCAATTGTTACGATCTTTTAATGGGCGAATGCCAACCTGCGGACGTAATTTCTAAAACAGCCATTGACGGTTTGGATATTATTCCTTGTAATATAGACCTTGCCGGTGCTGAAATTGACCTTGTAAGCATGCCTTCCCGTGAAAGTGCTTTAAGACGTGCCTTGGAGCCGGTAAAAGATGCTTATGACTACGTTTTTATTGATTGTCCTCCAAGTCTTGGCTTGCTTACACTAAATGCTTTGGTTGCATCTGATAGCGTAATTATTCCTATTCAAAGTGAATTTTTTGCCTTGGAAGGGCTCAGCCAACTTATGAACACAATTAAAATTGTTAAGCAAAGGTTGAACCCACGTCTTACAATTAACGGAGTTGTGCTGACGATGTACGATAGTCGTACAATAATTTCCAAACAGGTCACGCAGGAAATTTACAAGTATTTCGGAGACAAAATTTACACGGTTCCGGTACCACGTAACGTAAAATTGGTGGAATCACCGAGCTTTGGGTTGCCGGTTGTGTTGCACGCACCACGTTCAAGCGGTGCAGTTGCGTATGAAATGCTTGCTAAACAATTTTTACAAAGGGAGGAAGGTAACCAATAATGTCAAATAAGGGACTTGGTAGAGGATTTGCCTCACTTATGGGGCTTAATGATATTGACGAGATAACCGAAGTTCAACAAAACGTTGATGTAAACAAGGCGGAGAACGGCGTTGTTCGCCTGGATTTATCGGATATTGACCCTAACCGTGAACAACCACGTAAACATTTTGACGAAACCGCCTTAAACGAACTTGCCGAAAGTATAAAAATGCACGGTGTAATTTCACCTATTGTTGTTACGCCTATTGGCAAGCGTTTTATGATTATTGCCGGTGAACGTCGTTTTAGGGCCTCAAAATTGGCCGGTTTAACCGATATTCCGGCGGTTATTCGCAATTATACCCCACAACAAATACGTGAAATAAGCCTAATAGAAAACCTTCAACGGGAAGATTTGAACCCTATTGAAGAGGCTCGTGCCATAAAAGAATTGATGGTTGAGTTTAATATGACGCAGGAGGTTGCCGCCGACCGCATAGGCAAAAGTCGTAGCGCAGTTGCAAATACGTTGCGCTTGCTTAGTTTAAGTGACGACGTACTTGCATTGATTGAACAAGGAAGACTTTCCTCTGGCCACGCTCGTACGCTTGTTGTGGTGCCTAAAGAATATCAATATAAGCTTGCGCTTAAAGGGTGCGATAACCAACTGACTGTTCGTGAAATGGAAAAAGTTGTGCGTGAGTTTTTATCTCCGAAGCCGGAAAAGGAAAAACCGACACGCGAGGAAACTTTGGAACTTAAAAACCTTGTGGCAAATATGCAACGTGCGTTTGCCACCAAAGTTAGCGCACTTGGCAACGGCAACAAGGGACGCATTTATATTGACTATTTTACTGCAGACGACCTTGAACGCATTTGCAATATGGTTGATAGTTGGATGGAAAACAAGTTTACAAGCAACGAATAATTTTGTGTTTTGGCGACACGTATACGGTTTTTTAGCGTATTTTTTGATTGTCATCTTTACTTAATTACTAAATTACAGCGGAGTTTTTCCGCTGTTTTTTATTGTTTTTTGTGTTTATCTGAGCACGTTATCGTTTTTATTGTTAATCTTACTTGTTTTTTGTATTTAATTGTATGTTTTTTATTGATTTGGCCGACACGTATACGGTTTTTACGACATTTTTTGCTAATTATTGCATTATATTTTATTGCAAAACCAGCTGAAATATGCAATGAAATGGATTATACAACGGTTTGTAAACTTTATATTTTAATTATGAACAAAGTAAGAGCTTTTACTTTTTGGACTTGCTTCTTGTGTTATTAATGACGTTGTATCTTTTATTATAGATTGTTTTTAATCCGGCAACTGTGAATTATGTTTATATACCATGCACCATTGCTTATCAAAAAATAATTTCTTTCTGATGGAGCGAAGCTTGCAACCTCATCTATGTTCTATCAAATATGTCTCGTCTTTTTTAATGTTTTACTTCGTTGAGACATTAGCAGTTGTATTTATCAACTATTATTTTTAAACAAAACTTTTGAGTTTTATAATTTTACTGTTAAAAATTTTCTGTAAAAGCCTAATTTTTATACTTGATAATACGATATAAAAATGATATATTTCTTGGTTATTTCAGGCCCTGAGACGGAATTTTAATATATATTTTTGTATTTTTTCCGACGCAAACAATAACATATATATAACATTATACGATATTTACAATTTTCTTATTTCGTAGTTTTTTGAAGTAAAAGTGTGCGCTGTTAACTTTTTGTTTATGAATGTTTACTGTACATTGTTTGTTTTATAAACATGTTTAATGTCAGTTGCTGGAAAGCAAGATAATTTGAATTTTAGCCAATATTTGGTTTGTTATTAGTTTTTGGCAACATTTATGTTTTACAATTTAAGCAAGAAGTTATTTATGCATTTGTTCTCCTATATTTGGTTGTACTGCTTTCTTATGCTATATTTTGCTGTATCAAACTCGTTGTTTAGTATTTTTTGTGTCAAAATTAGTGAATATTTGTTGTTCCGCAGCATTTTTGTTGTTAATTTCTATATTTATTGCATTATATTTAGCAAAAACGTGTATTTTTATGTTTGTTTCACGTGAA
>JAZLJV010000017.1:0-8599 GCA_045618025.1 Clostridia bacterium | reverse complement strand
CAACTTGCGGAGTTTACAGACAAACAAGGCAGAGAAATTGGCTACGTGCTATCCAAACACTACTGGGGAAAGGGACTTATGACTGAAGCCGTGCAAGCCGTAGTACGCTACTGTTTTGACGTGCTTAAACTTGATTTTTTGGTGTGCGGTCACTTCACCGAAAATTTGCGGTCACAGCGAGTACAAGAAAAATGCGGTTTTGTGCATTACAAACAAATTGTTTGCACCACCAATTACGGAGAAGAAAAAACCGAGTGGATATCCGTGCTGAAAAGAATTGATTGTCAAGTTAAATAAGCATAAAAAAAGGCAACTCGTTTGAGTTGCCTTTTTGTCAAAGCAAAAATTATTTAGCGTCCTTTCTGCCGAACATTACGTATTGTTGGTTCCAAGAGCCGGAGCCGTTGTACCACGTGCCGTAGAAGAGTACTGCAGGCAAAGTGTTGAAGCCGTCTTTGTAGTGGTCAACACCGTCGGAAGAGTCACCAAGTACTACAACGTCGTCGTAGATGCTTGCCGTACCCATATCGTCAATACACATAACAACTTCGTAGTGACCGCCGGTCGGGTTCCAACCGATAACCATCGGTTCGTCTTTTGCAAGGTGTGGTTTCATGTAGGCAAGGTAAGCTTCGTAGGTCTTCCACGGCATACTGCTAACCTTGGAATATCCGCCGTAATCGTAAACATGGTAGCCGAGTTTTTGCGGAACTTTGTAGAGTTTGGTTGAACCTACGCCACCATAGCTGTAGAACTTGGTGCAAGGTTGGCCGTCAAATGCAGAGTCGCCTTGCATATACAATGTTGCAATAGCTTCCTGCTTCATACCGTAGTCGTTAGCAGGGATAGGGCCGAACTTTTTGTCCGGGTCGCTTTCGTAGCCGTACCAGTCTGTACGTGTAATAAGGTCGCAAATGGATACCCAGTCGTAACCGTAGTATTCCAAAATGGACATTGTTGAACAAATACCGCAGGAAGATGCCATTGTTTGCGTGTAAGCCATGTAGCCGGTGCAAATAAGACGTGATTCGTTATCTTCCATGTTGTAGTAGTCAGGGAAGGTAAAGTAGCTGTAGTCAACGTGTTCCGTTGCTTGACGAACTGCAGGGTCGTAACCTGTTTTGCCGGAGTAAGGTGCCTTCATACTGTAACGTCCGTCGCCGTAGTAACCGCCAATTGTACCGTCAGCGTTAAGAAGGCGGTGAAGTTCAGCTACTTCAGGATAGTTGTGAACAGGATCTGCGCCTGCACCTTTTTCAATATCAAAAGTTGTTTCGGAAGAGATAATAACGCATTCTTTGTTGGCAACAGCAGTACCGGTTTTAGCATTTGCAGTTCCTTCGTGTCCCATATCTCTCCACCACTTGAAAAATCTTGCAAAGTGGTAAATGTAGTAACCGTCCTGGAAGTGGTCCATTGCATCAAACGGGTTAGCAAAAATAATAACGTCGTCGTTAATGCTGTCGGTGCCCATTGTATCGTAACCGATAACAATCATCCAGCATGCATTAAGGCCGGATTGCCAATGAACCATAAGATATTGGTTGTCGGCAAGCAAACCTTGAATCCACTCAGGGAAGTCAACGTTGGAAGTAGGTGCATCAATATTGCCGTTGTAAGCAGTCATACCAAAACTTTGGAACAACTTAGCAAGACCGTCAGACGTTGTGCCTGCTTTGTAAATTTCCTTTTTGGTCAATTCTTCGTACTTATCTACAAGTGCAACTTCGCTGTAGTCACCGTAAATATCCTTGCCTTCGTTATTGAAAATCATAAGGGCACAGGCAATACCGTCACTATCCGCCATTGTTTGTTGGTAAGGTGCAAAGCCTGACATAAGAATTCTTGTGTCAGTAGATTGCATTGTGTAGTAGTCGTGAACGGTGTAGTAAGGGTCATTTTCCGTATCAAGTTCACCGTTAAGCGGTGCGCCTTCACCGTATTTTACTCTGTTGTAAGTTCCGCCGTAGTCGCCTACTTCGTCTAAAATAAGGTGTTTTTCTCTTGCGCTATCGTGACCGGTGCATTTTTCTTCATGGCCTGTTTGCGTGCAAGCGCTATCAGTACATTTACCGCAAGAAGGACATACTTGTGTGCATTCTGTTGGTGTTTGTGGACCATCCGGACCGTCCGGACCAGGATTTGGGTTTGGGTTGAAAATATCGCTTAAATCACATGCTGTAAACATCATGGTAAGCATCATCAACAACACCAATACCAAAGCAATAAGTTTTGTGTGCTTCATATTTTTTTCTCCTCTAATATTTTTGCATACGTACTATGTATGCCAATACGCTGTTATTGTATCACACTTTTTGTTAATATGCAATAGTTACAGTAAAATATATGTTATTCAATGTACAAAACATATCACATTGCCTGACACTTATTTTACAAAACAGAGTTGTGTACACTACTTACCACGGTAAACAGTGTATGTAGTAGCAAACAAAAAAGGACAATCGCTATGATTGTCCTTTTGGATGTTTTACTATTACTTTCTGGTAAATGCTACGTATTGTTGGTTGGTTGAACCGGAACTGTTGTACCATGTACCGTAGAAGAGTACTGCAGGAAGCATATTGAAGCCGTCGTTGTAGTGGTCAACACCGTCAGAAGAGTCACCGAGAATGATAACGTCATCGTACGGAGTTGCCGTTCCCATATCGTCCAAACCTATAATAACTTCCCAGTGTCCGCCGGTTGGGTTCCAACAAATAACGATAGGTTCGTCATTTGCCAAGTGACCTTTTGCGAATGTAAGGAATGCATCGTATGTTCTGAACGGCATTTTTGCAGGGTCAAAATTGTTACGGTAGTATCTACCGAAATCGGTTGGATATCCCAAGTGCTTTGGAACGTTGGAAAGGTTTCCCGAACCTACACCACCGTAGTTGTAGAATACTTTGCCGTTACCTGCTTCAAAGTAGGAGTCGTATTGCATGTAAATCATAACAATAGCTTCTTGCTTACGGCCGTTGTCGTCAGCATCAACACCGCCAAATGTAGGTTTGGTTACCGGGTCATAGCCGACAAAGTCGGTACGTGTAATGTAGTTGCCAACCGTTGACCAATCAAAACCGTAGTATTCCAAAACGGACATTGTTGAACAAATACCGCAGGATGAACTCATGTTTTGTCTGAATGCTCTGTAGCCGGTGCAAATAAGCAAAGTGTCGCCATCAGGCATGTGAGTGTAGTCAGGGAAGGTGTAGTAACCGTAGTCAACGTGTTCGGTTGCTTGACGCTCGTTTGCAGGGTAACCCGTAGAGCCTTGTTTTGCACCCGTATAACGTCCGTCACCGTAGCTACCGCCTATTGTGCCGTCTTTGTTAAGAAGTCTTGTCATCGGGGCAACTTCAGGATAGTTGTGAACAGGGTCGGTATCACTCTTGGTAAGGTCAAACGAAACGGTACCGTCAACAACTACAAGTTCTTGCGTTGCAACAGGGTCACCGTTTTTTTGTTTGCCCATATCTTTCCACCAGTTGTTAAATCTTGCGTAGTGGTAAATGTAGTAACCGTCCTGGCAGTGGTCGCTTGCATCAAACGGATCGGCAAAAATAATTACGTCGTCGCCTGTGCTATCCGTGCCCATTGTTTCGTAGCCGATAACAAGCATCCAACGTGCGTACAAACCTGCTTGCCAACGAACCATAATGTATCTGCCATCTTGTGCACATTGATTAAAGAATGTTGCAAATGATGCAGGTGCACCGAGTTCGTAAGAAGCCGTGTAGCCGAAAGCTTTGAACAGCTTTGTAAGGCCGGCAGGGGTACAACCGTTGCCGTAAACCGTTTGTTTGTTGAGCTCTTCGTACTTATCTACAAGTGCAACTTCGCTGTAGTCACCGAAAATATCCTTGCCTTCGTTATTGAAAATCATAAGGGCACAAGCAATACCGTCACTATCCGCCATTGTTTGTTGGTAAGGTGCAAAGCCACGCATAAGCGTTCTGGTTTCAGTAGAGTACAACGTATAGTAATCAAATACGGTGTAGTATGTGTCGTTTTCCGTATCAAGTTCACCATTCATAGGTGCGCCTTCACCGTATTTTACTTTGTTGTAAGTTCCGCCGTAGTCGCCTACGTCGTCCAAAATAAGGTGTTTTTCTCTTGTTGCGGTTTGGTGACCGGCACATTTTTCTTCGTGGCCGGTTTGCGTGCAAGCGCTATCAGTACATTTACCGCAAGTAGGACATATTTGTGTGCATTCTGTTGGTGTTTGTGGACCATCCGGACCGTCCGGACCGGGATTTGGTGTCGGGTTGAAAATCTCGCTTAAATCACAAGCGGAAAGCATTGTAACCATAACCATCAAAACAACCAAAACCAATGCCAATAATTTTTTATTTTTCATAGTTTACTCCTCATTATTAGTCAATGCAAAACGCAATTCTGCAAAAGGGCGAGAACCCTTTTGCAGAATGCGATTGATATTAGTTAAAAACAGAAACTATTTCCGTTAAACAAAAAGTGATTATTCTACAGGTGTAGGTTCCTCGTAAAGTGCAACAACAGCTTCTTTTACAAAAGACGTTTCGCCGTAAGGAACGGTAACCGTGTATTTGAAAGTATTGCCTTCCGTCAAAACGGCACTGCACCACGTTGGGTCAACGTTTTCCCACATACTTGTCGCACCGTTGGAGTAAACGTAACGGTACTTGATTCCCGTTGTTGCATCGGCTTCCGTCTTTGCGGTAAGTTCGCTGTCGTTAAGTTCAATATCCGTAACCGCTACAGGAACAATCCAGCTTGGGTCAAGGATGATAAAGGTTTCGTAGAAAGCGTTACCACCAACGTACAAAGCATAAATCTCGCCTTTTGACATAGCAGGATTTGCGTAAGAAGTGGAAGTCGAATTGTAGAAGTAGTCTTTCATCCAATCTTCTCCAAGACGTTGAACACTTGTAGGTCCGTCAATAATCGGTGAGCAGTATGCAGAGTTTGGATAGTTGATTTGTTGTGTAGCGTAACTTACTACTGTCTTTTGGTCAAAGAAAATTCTGTAGTTACCGCTGTAAACAATTGCTCCCATATTCACAGTAAGTTTTACAAAGCTGTAGTAACGGCTTTCCCAACCTTCTTCGTGGTTCAAGCAGAATGCACGGAGCTCTTCCTGCGTGGAAATGGTTGTATAAGGTGTGGTTGCAAAGTCAATTTTCGTAGAGCAACCCTTTTCCAACGTTACAACGCCGTTCTTTACGTAGTCGGCATAGTATTTACCGGTTGAACCGCCACTTTGTGCGTCGTCAAGGTGTTTGCGTGTTAACGTAAGAATTACTCTGTCGCCTTCTTCAACACCACTAAGGATTGGTGCACCGGTGTCACCTGCCATACCGCTGTTGTAAATACCTACAACCGCACTGGTAGTTGTGCTCTTAACAATAAGTTCAATAGTTGCACGTGAGCTTGCGGAAGCCATTATGATACATTCAACTTCGTACTGACCGCTTGTTTGTTGCAAAAATTCGTCAAGAGAAACTGCACGGTTTTCGTAAGTGATTGGAAGTACCGTTGTTGCGCCTTCAAACGTTACAGGGTAGTTAACGGTGCCAATGCTCCAAAGGGTATCTTCTTCAGGAGCAGGAAGCATATCTGCGGTAAGTTCCATATCGGTTGTTACGCCATCGGTGTAGGTAACGGTTATTACACCACCTACAAGGTCAAGTGTTTTAAGAGTGTCTCTGTGGCCGTAAACAACGGTGTCCGGCATTGTTTTCATTGCAATGGAAGCAACGGTGCTGTAGTTTGTAACGCCGTCCCAAGCGGAGTAGTCATTTGCTTGAGAAATAACTGCTTCACTGAGAAGTTCATTGTTACCTGTAAACGTTGCGTAGCAAATTTCACCTTGCTTACCAAATTCTACAGGAAGTGTAAGTTCATCACCAAGTGCATATTTTGCATTAAGTTCGTCTTCGGAAAGTCCAAAGAAACTTACGTTAAGAATAACGTTGTTTGCTTTATCGTACAAAACAACAACGGAACGACTGCTGGAGCTTTGGTGTGCAACATAAATACCTTTTACTGCTGCAATTGTGCCGTTATCCATAGCCATCAAAGCGCTGACTTCAACAGCGGAAGCAAGAGGCATTGAAATTTCAGTTGAATAGGTTTTACCTTTTACTTCAATTGCTGCCTTAGCGCTTATTTTACCGTCTTCAATTTTTGTGTCGGTAATTTCGGCATCAACAAATTCTTCCCAATTGCCAAACGTACCATCGCTGTAAACTCTGCGATATTTTACCGAATCCGACAATTTTGTCGTGAGGTAGTGAACGGAATCCGGTGTTATGTCCGTTTCAATGCTGAGAAGTGTTCTCGGATGTCCCTGGCATTTGTCTGCGCAAACAGGGTCGGCACATTCGGCATTTGTGCATTTTCCGCAAAGTGGACAAACATGTTCACAAACGTGAGGTGGTTCGTGACCTTCACACTTGTCTGCGCAAGCTTTGTTTGTACATTCAGGATCGGTACACTTTCCGCACTCAGGACAAACGTGTCCGCATTTGTGCAGGAACGGAATGGAATCCAAAAATGGCAAAGAATCCAAAGATGGCATTTCACATGCTGTACAAACAAGCAATGACATGCAAAGGACCAATGCAAGTGCAAGTACTAAAGTCTTTTTCATAATTGTTCTCCTTTTTTTATTGTTTTCTTCAATAACATAGTAATACTATGCAATTCAACTGCATTATAACACGTTGAAATAGCACTTTCAAGAGGAAAACAAAAAAAATATTACTTTTTTGACAAAAAATGTTAAAAATATGTAAAAGAATTAAGAAATATATAGTAAAGATCCGTCTGAAATATAATAGATACAGCGAAAGCCCGTACAAAGCATAAAAATACACCGGTGAAGTTCACCGGTGTACTCAACAAACATTATTATCAGTAGTTTTTAGCTTCAATTTCAAAGAAACTTTGCGGATGAGCGCAAACCGGACAAGCAAGTGGCGCTTTTTCACCTACTACAATGTGTCCACAGTTACGGCATTCCCATACTTTTACGGTGCTTTTTGCAAAAACTTCCTGAGCTTCAACGTTTTGAAGAAGTTGTCTGTATCTTTCTTCGTGACGTTTTTCTATAGCGGCAACCATTCTGAACTTTGTGGCAAGTGCTTTGAAGCCTTCTTCTTCCGCCGTTTTTGCAAAGCCTTCGTACATATCGGTCCATTCGTAGTTTTCACCGTTTGCGGCAGAAGTAAGGTTGGCTTTGGTATCGCCGATGCCTTCCAATTCTTTCAGCCAAAGTTTTGCGTGTTCCTTTTCGTTCTCGGCTGTTTTCAAAAACAGTTCGGCAATTTGCTCGTAACCTTCCTTTTTGGCGGTTGATGCAAAGTAAGCATATTTGTTGCGTGCCTGACTTTCTCCTGCAAATGCAGTTTGTAAGTTTTTCTCCGTTTGCGTACCGGAATATTTATTCATTTTTTCCACCTCCGTTAGTTTGATGCATTGATGCATCAAGTATTGCTATTGTACAACCATTTTAACGCAATGTCAACAAAAACAGTAAAAATTACTACTTAATTAGTTTGCTTTTTTACAGTAAAAAAACGTGAAAAACGTCAAACTTAAAGTTTTTGTAAAGTTTTATAACATAATTTGACGAAAAACGACGATTTTTTAATTTTTTGTAAAGAAATTATAAAAAAATCGGTTGACATTTGTTTTTTATGGTATATAATGTGTATGTAGCGCACATAGGTCTATTTGGGGATAATCCATTTGGAAAATTTGTTCACGTTACAAAATCTAATGGGGGTATCATTCCAATGACAGGTTCAGTTAAATGGTTTAACGCCGGTAAAGGTTACGGTTTTATTTCCAACGATGAAGGCGGAGAAGATATTTTTGTTCATTTCTCGGCTATTCAGATTGAAGGATTCAAAACACTTGCCGACGGACAAAAAGTTGAGTTTGAAATTGAAGAAGATGCCAAAAACGGCAAACTTCGTGCATCAAACGTAAGACCTTTGTAAGTCAACCAAAAAGCAGGCACAAAAATGTGTCTGCTTCTTTTTTTATGCTTTTTACCGTCCATACAACTGCAACACCTGTGTCAGGGTAGCAGTATGCCGTTTGGCTGTACACTTTGTATCAAAAACACGTGCGGTCGTATAAAAAACGTCTGCAACACTATCAGTATACCATAAGTTATTGATAAAAAATTTTACCCTGATATTGCGTTTTTATTGCTGTTGCAAAATATCGGTAATTTACAATATTTTGCCATAGTTTATCAGGTGTTTCACAAGGAACACCTTTTTTGTTATACGCTGAGTTTGTTAAGAGTGAGATAGGCGTTTGTGTTGGTGCTTGGGGTGTAGGTTGTGGCTGTTCCGGCGGTGTTTACCAACGATACCACATCACCTGCGGTAAGGTTGACTATTCCACCACCGCTCTGCAATGTTTCCACGCCGTCGGCATAACTACGTGTTACGGTGGTTACCGGCAACGGCGTGCCGTTTACCGCTACACTTGTGGTAAAGGTTGTTGCAGGTGTTGTAGAACCGTTGAGCATGTAACCTACCTGATACGTGCCACTTTCGCCAACGGTAATTGTGTTTGTGCCGTAAGTTACATTACTACC
>JAZLJV010000016.1:0-9296 GCA_045618025.1 Clostridia bacterium | reverse complement strand
CGGGCTTTCGCAACTTTATCAATTGCGTGGACGTGTAGGCAGAAGTAGCAAAGTGGCGTATGCTTACTTTTTGTATCGCCAAAACAAAATACTAAGTGAAATTGCTTACAAACGTCTGGCATCCGTTACCGAGTACAGCGAACTTGGCAGTGGTTTCAAAATTGCTATGAAAGACCTTGAAATACGTGGCGCAGGCAACATTTTGGGGCGTGAACAGCACGGCCATATGGTAAAAGTCGGGTACGATATGTACGCACGTTTGCTAAAAGAGGCCGTTGCCGAACTGAAGGGTGAGCAGGTAAAACCAAAAATAAATGTAGAATTGGATATTGATGCAACTGCGTTTGCTCCCGAGAGCTACATTCCTTCACAAAAGGAACGAATAGATTTTTATCAGCAACTTGCCGGTTGTGAAAGCACCAAAGACGTGCTTGCCGTTCGTAAGCAGGTAACGGAAGTTTACGGCGTGCCTCCAAGGGAAGTAGATAACCTTATCGCACTTTCCGAACTTAAACTTCATGCAAAAAATGCCGGTGTAAAAAAGGTATCTGCAAAGGCAGGACGTGGTGTGATTACGTTTGCCACTCGTGAAGATATGATGCGTAAAGAAGTTTTTGATGCATTGTGTCAACTTGGCAACAAGGCAACCGTGGCACAAAATGACTATGCAATTGTGTTTGAATCGCCCGATTATTTGCAAAAATTGCGTTTGGTTACGCAGTTAAGGGAATTTTTGATAAAAATAGCCCCAACAAATAAAAATTAAACTACTTATTATATGCAAAACTACTTGCCATTTTGACAATAAAATTGTATAATAACTAAGTATAAGTGGCTTTGTGCCATTAACTAACAATAACTCTTCAATTAGGAGTAACAAAATGAAGAAATTAACGAAAATTTTAGCAGTTGTTATTGTTGCCGTTATGCTTTGCTCAGCACTTTGTTCTTGTGTGCTTGTAGGCAGAAATTCGGCAAAGTATCGTGCAACTACTGCAGTAAAGGTTGGCAATCAGGAAATTTCCGTAGGAAAAATTCTTGATGCTTTTAACAATGCTTACTATCAATACCAATACTACATTGTCTACGGTTACATGACGGTAGAATCTTTGTTTGAAATGGTGATGGAATCTCTTTACGAACAATATATGGAAGTTGATTCCTACGTTACCGATACCGCATCAACAAAGTATAACCATTCTTCTGACTTCGTAAAGGGCTTCAAATATAACGAATTCCTTACAGATGACGAAATGGAATATGCTATCGGTTATGTAAAGTATTCTATGTACGTTTTGTTTGATAACTACGTTGATACCTACGCCGAAGTAGACTACACACTTGGCGAAGTTGCCGAAGAAGATACATCACGTGATTTCAGAACGTATGACGACTTTGGTGATGCAAATACCTATGCTCTCTACCAATACAACCAAAACTTTGAAAACAAGGAAATGACCGAATACCTTGACAAATACTATGGCGGTACGGTAGATACAGCTTCTACAAGCTATGACGGCTACGTTTATCAGACGGAAACCGAAGGCGCAAAGGCAAAAATAAAGGACCTTAATGCCCGCATTAACGAAGGAATGAAGGACGAAGAAGGCTTTACCGAAAATCCTGTTGATTTTGCAACATACAAGGCATGGCAGGAAAAAGCCGTAAAAGCTTACGAAAAGACCGTTAAGGCAAGTTACGGTACGGATCTCAAGTCATTTATTTCCAGTCAAATTAACAGCACTATTGAATCTGTCATTGCTTACAAGTACGATTACAATTCGTTAGCGGAAATTGAAAGTGACAAATCTGCACTTGTTGATACCCTTACAAATGCTTACAACGAACTTGCAACGCAGTACGCAACTGACTACAAGACGGATGCTACGTTTATCAGCGCTATTCAGGGCTTGGGTGAGTCTTCCTACATTTACAACGTTCCTGCAAAGTTTGACGTAACAAGTGAGGAAAACGGCAAGGGCAACGGTTACATCTTTACCAAAAACATTTTGGTTAAGTTTACCGACGAACAAAATGCTTACCTTGCAAACTACGCAAAGGCAGTAGGCGGAACAGATACCGATGCTTACAAACAAGAACTTCTCAATGTTGCGGAAAGCATTGTAGCTACCGACTACAATAGCGAAAAAGATGCTGAAGGCAACTATGCAAAAGTTGAAAACCTCTTCAAAAAGGACGGCGACAAGCTTGTAGTTAACGAAAGCGGTGCTTTGGCGCAATACCTTGCTAACGGTCAAGTTACCGCTATGGAAGGCAAAACCAAGGACGAAACCATTGTTGAACTGATGAAACAGTACAACGAAGATACCGCTTCTCATACGGCAGTTTACGACTACGCAGTAAGAGTTGGCGACTACGAAAGCAGTTACACACCGCAAATGGTAACGGAATATATGGATGCATCTCAAGAGGCATATGACCTTGATAATAACGGTGGTACCTACGCAGTTTGCGTATCATCCTACGGCGTTCACATTGTTTACTATGTAAAACCTGTTACTGCCGAGGTTCCAAACTTTGCGGAAAACCTTTACGATACATCTTCAATGGAATACCGTTTCTTCCTTTCCTACTACACCAACAAGCACTCCAAACTTCATGCTGAAGGTGAAAAAGCACTTAAAACCGCTTATGCAGGCAAGTTGGAAAAGACAAAAGAGTTTGACAAGTTCCTTAAGGAAAACGCAATTACTTACGATTTCAGCAAGGCTTTGGCAGACTGATTAAACAAATAAGCAAGCGCCACTTCCTGTAGGAGTGCTCCATAGTGAGTGGTGCGGACAGATTGCTTGGCTTTGAATCGTAGGCGTACTTGCCGTACGGTAGAGGCAAAAGCAAGCAAAGACAATAACAAAAAGTGAGAGTAAATAACTCTCACTTTTCTTTTTTTATATTGACTGTGTTATACAATTTTAATTTACAAAAACACGTTGTTATTGCCAAAATCCTGGTCTTTTCACATATTTTTTGCCGTTCTGTACGTCAACAAATTTTATGTGCGCCACCTTAAGAGGTGGTGCTTTTTTTATTATATTTTTTATACTGCAAAACTTTTTTATTGTCGGCGTGTTGTTTAACGTATTGTATTTGCTAAAACAACGTTGGCGCACAGTAACTTGGCGACAAACTGCCTGCACACGGCATTATTTGCAAAACGTGCAGGCTTTGTGCTATTATTTTGACGGTTATAGACATACTATATTTAGTATGAAAAAGTCAGAAAACTTCATAAAGGGCGCATTGGTGCTCAGCCTTGGCGGATTGCTCGCCAAAATACTCGGCGCATTGTATCGCATACCGCTTACCAACATTTTGGGCAGTTACGGTATGGGGCTTTATCAACTTGTTTTTCCTCCTTATATTTTAATGCTTACTTTGGCACAGGCAGGCGTGCCGGTCGCGCTTTCCAAACTTACAAGTGAAAGTCTTAGCATAGGCGATGAAACACGCAGTAAAAAGGTGTTCAGGTTTTCATTTGTGTTGTTACTGGTGCTTGGTGGCGCAGGCGCAATACTTATGGCAGGGCTTAGCAATGTTATTGCCGGTGTAGAGGGCAACGCCGAAACCGCTACGGCATTTGTTATTGTTGCACCCGCATTGCTGTTTGTGCCGGTAACAAATGTACTTAAGGGGTATTTTCAGGGGAGAATGAACATGCTTCCCTCAGGCATTACTACCGTAATAGAACAAATAGTAAAGCTTGTTTGTGGTTTAACGTTGGCAAACTATTTTATGCCTGACGTAAAAAAAGCGGTGTACGGTGCAGTATTAGCCATAACAATAAGCGAGTTTTGTTCACTTGTAATTATGTCTGCGGTGTACCTTGTGCATGTCAAAAAGAACAAGCAGTTGCCGGTCAGACTTTCTCCGACGGATAAAAAGCAAATTACGCAAAGCGTAATGTTTTTGGCTGTGCCCGTTGCACTTGGTGGGTTTGTAATGCAAATGTCGCAGGTAATAGATAGCGTTATGGTGGTAAATTTGCTTACCGTGCCAAATGCCACCGGTCTTTACGGCTTGTGGACGGGGCCGGTAAACTCTATGTTGGGTTTGCCTATTGCATTATCTTCCGGCATTGCAGTGTCGGTTCTTCCCGGGATAACAAAAACTTATGTAAGCGGTGATAAAACGGCACTCAACGCAAGCTATAACTCTGCGTTAAAATTAACTGTGCTTATTGCAATGCCGTGTGCTTTCGGTTTAATACTGCTTTCAAAACCAATTTTGTCACTTTTGTACGGTGCGTTGCCCGCCGACGAAATTTACGTTTCCGCACTGATGCTTTCCATATCGGGGCTTTCTGTAGTTTTTCTTGCGGTAATGCAAACGTGTGTTTCCGTTTGTCAAGCGGTAAACAAACCGTATGCCTCGGTAATTATTCTTGCCTTTGCCATAGTGGTAAAAGCGGTAATAAACCTTGTTTTGTTGCCAATTTCCACAATAAATATTTACGGAGCGTCAATTTCCGAAACAATGTGCTATCTTTTTGCGACAGTATGTGTTATAATTTATCTGAAAGCAAAAGTCGGTTTAAAAATTAATGTAAACGCATGTGTGCTTGTACCGCTTGCCGGTTGTTTTGTAATGACACTTATCATAAGCATAGCGTTGTTACTTCTGCCTGAGTTGTTTGCAAACGGGCTTGGCACAATTGTGCTTATTGCGCTATCCGCCGTGGCATACTTTGTTACGCTTATTGCGCTAAAAGCATTTGACAAAACGGAACTTTTGCAATTTGTAAAAAAACACGGTTAAAGGACGGTCTACAAATGATTACTGTTGTTGGAATGGGCACCAAAAAAGGCGACCTTACTATGGAAGGCTTGCAAACAATAAAAAATGCCGATGTGGTGGTGGTAAAATCTGCACTTACGCACATTGCAAAAACTGTGGAGGAAATACGTCAGGATGCAATTTTTTGTGACGATATTTACCAATCGGCGGAAAACTTTGACGAACTGAACACACAAATAGAACAACGTCTTGCCTCTTTTAACGGCAAGGTGGCATTTTGCGTTGTTGGCGAAGGTAACGATGACAGTACCGTTCAACAACTAAAGGTGTCTTACAACGTTGTAAGCGGTGTAGGTTTGCACCTTTCTGCTGTTGGTGGTGGCATTGCGGAAGGCACACGCATTTTTAACGCACATAGTTTTGTTTTGCAACGTGACGTTGTTGCCGTTCCGACTGCCGTAAAGTGCATTGATGACAAATACGTTGCGTGCGAAGTGCAACTAAAACTTTTGCAAGCGTTTGACAGTGATACGTCCTGCACGTTTTTTGACGGTAAAAAGGCAAAAACAATAACGCTTGCCGACCTTTCCAAACAAAAGTTCGGTTACCAGGCATGTTTGTACATATGTCCAAAACCGCTTATTTCCCGTCAAACTTTCGGCTACTACGATGCCGTGGAAATTATGCGTATTTTGCGTGCGCCGGACGGTTGCCCGTGGGACAAAGAACAAACGCACGAAAGCATTACCAACAACGTTATTGAAGAAGCTTACGAACTTGTAAATGCCATTCAGACACAAAACGTTGACAATATGATAGAAGAATTGGGCGATATGCTTATGCAGGTGCTGTTTCATCAGGAAATTGCACACGACAACGGCGAATTTGAAGAATACGACGTTGCAAGCACCCTTTGTCGTAAACTTGTTGAGCGTCATCCGCATGTTTTTGGCAACTTGGTGGCAAACAATGCGGAAGAATCGCTTGCTAATTGGAATGCAGTCAAGCAAAAACAACACGCCATAAAAAACACTGCGGAAAACCTTTTGGACGTGCCTCGTGGTATGAGTGGACTTATTCGTACGGAAAAAATACAGGGACGTGCAAGCAAGGGCGGTTACGAATTTGAAAATATAGAGCAATGTGCCGAAAAAGTCAATGAGGAATTGCGTGAATTTTTGACGGAATACAAAAACGGTAGCGACAAGGTAAAAATGGAAGGCGGAGATTTGCTTTTTGCCGTGGTAAACGTACTTCGTTTGGCACACGTAGAGCCGGAAACAGCATTGTTGCTTTCCACAGACAAGTTTACAACACGTGTTTGTCGTGTAGAAGAACTGCTTGCAAAACGTGGACAAACCCTGAAGCAACTGACAATGCAAGAGTTTGACGAAGTTTGGGAAGAAGCCAAAGCATATGAAAAACTTTAAGCAACTTTTGGGTGACAACCGCACAATTCTTGCGCCTATGGCAGGTTACACGGACGTTGCGTTCCGCAGTATTTGCCGTGACTACGGCGCATCGCTTACCGTAACGGAAATGGTTAGCAGTAAAGCGCTTGTTATGGGCAACAAAAACGCCCTTCCGCTTTTGGCACGTGAGCCAAACGATAACAGTACCGTTGTGCAGATTTTCGGGCACGAACCGGACGTTATGGCGGAAAGCGTACAACTGCCGTGTTTGCGTAGTTTTGATGCGGTGGATATAAATATGGGTTGTCCTGTTCGCAAAATTGTAAGTAACGGCGACGGCAGTGCACTTTTGGAAAATCCAACGTTAGCATCAAAAATTATTACTACCGTAAAAAATGCGCTTGGTAGCAAACCCCTTTCGGTAAAGTTCCGTCTGGGCGTCAGTGACCAAAGCGTAGCGGTAAATTTTGCCAAAATGTGTGCCGATAGCGGTGCCGATTTGATAACGGTACATTTTCGCACACGTAGCCAGATGTATGCAGGCAAAGCAGACTACACTTTGCTTCCGCAAATTACAAAATGCGGTATTCCCGTTATTGCCAACGGAGATATCTGCAATCGTGAAGATTTTTTGCGCCTTACGGAAATGGGCGCTTACGGTGTGGCAGTTGGACGTGGTGCGCTTGGCTCGCCGTGGGTATTCAGCCAAATAGCCAACCAAAATTACTCCGCCGATATATGCACACTTGTACATAGGCACGCCAATACTCTTTTGCGCTACTACGATAGTCGTGTTGTGGCCAACGAAATGAAAAAACACGTTGCTTTTTATCTGAAGGGTATGCGTAATGCCAAAAACGTTGTTACAGTGGTAAACAATGCGCACAGCCTTGATTGCATTTTGCAGTGCGTTGACGATTTTTTACAAGGAGAATACACTAATGATTAATATTGTTTTGGTAGAGCCTGAAATTCCTTCTAACACGGGCAACATTGTTCGTACCGCAGTCGCTACGGGTAGCAAGGTGCATCTTGTTCGTCCGCTTGGGTTTGATACAAGTGATAAAATGCTTAAGCGTGCCGGTCTTGACTACTGGAAGGATGCCGACATTACCTACTGGGACAGTTTTGAAGATTTGCAAGAGGCTTTTCCCAATGGCGACTTTTGGTATTTTTCCACCAAGGCGCAACAATCACACAGTGACGTTACCTATGCCGAAGAAACTTTTTTGGTTTTCGGTAAGGAAACAAAGGGACTTCCCGAAGACCTTATTGCCAAAAACTATTCTCACGCCGTACGTATACCTATGATGCAAAATCAACGTTCGCTAAATCTTTCCAACTCGGTGGCGGTGGGCGTTTACGAGGTACTTCGTCAGCGCAATTACAACGGACTAAACTTTACCGGTCACCTGCGAACAATTGATATTGATTTGAAAAAGTAAGGCAATGCATTTGGGCGGTGAAAAAGCCAAAACCTTTTGCGTTACTTGCATTAAATTTTGTCTTTACAAAATTTGTCGGGTAATGTATAATTTAGTTATCAATTTTTGAAGGTGCACAAATGAAAGTTATTTTGGCAAGTACGTCACCACGGCGCAAAGAACTGCTTGCAAAAGTGGTGAGCATTTACGATATTATTCCCGCCAACTGCGATGAAAGCAGTACCGCAACCGAAGGCATTGACTACGCCTTGGAAGTCGCCTGCGCAAAGGCGGTAAATGTTGCACATCGCACAGAGGGCGACAGAGTTGTAATTGGGTGTGATACCGTTGTGGAAATCAATGGCAAAATACTCGGTAAACCGCACAGCGTTATGGAGGCGGTGGAAATGCTTAATATGCTTTCAGGTGAAACGCATTGCGTTCACACAGGCGTATGTCTTATTGCGCCGTTACACGTACGCACTTTTACCGTAACAAGCAGGGTAAAGTTTAAGCCACTTACCGCCAAGCAAATAGAAGACTACATTGCAACCGGTTCACCTTTTGACAAGGCAGGCGCTTACGGTGTGCAGGACTCGGGCTTTGTGGAAAGTATTGACGGCAGTTACGACAACGTTATGGGCTTGCCTACGGAAAAACTTGCCGAAGAATTGGAAATTATTTTCAAAGGATAAACAGGTTATGTCAAACTACGAAATTGTATTGGATTTGGGTTCAAAATATATCAGAGCGGGACTTGTGCAGGACGGTTTTTCCGTTTGTATTCCCGCTGTTGTGGCAAAAAGCACTGACGGTAGCATAGTCGCCGTTGGTGTTGAAGCCAAAAAAGCCAAAGAAGGCACAAAACTCAGCTACCCTATTTTGGAAGGTGCAATTATTGACGGCGGAGGTGCACAGGCACTGTTTAATGCCGTTTGGGATAAGGTTTTGCCCGGTAAACACGGGGCTTACAACCATTTTAACGTAAAGTGTGTTGTGCCGTGCGTAACCAGTAGTCTTGATAAAAAAACTATTGAAACGGAAATACTTGCTACCGGCGCAACGGAAGTTTCTTTTGTGGAAACGCCTCTTGCGGACAGTGCGGAACTTTTCAAACAATTTCGTACACGCTACGGCATTGTTATGGACATTGGTTTTGACTGCACCGATGTTGCAGTTGTTACCAATGGTGAAATTGTATCCGGCGTTACGCTTTACCACAGCGGTAAACACCTTTCCGAGGCCATCCGTGATAAAATTATGGCTAAATACCTTGTAAAACTTCCGTTTGAGCAGGCCGATGAGCTAAAGTGTCTGTGCGCAAGTTTGTACGAAAACTTTGTTTCTTCTGCCAATGCTTACGGCATAAATACCAAAACCAACAGTGTTGAAACAATAAACGTTGCTTCCAAAGAGTTGTACGATACGGTTGTAAGTTTTTGCAAAAAATATTCGCAGGTTGTAGCAAGTTTGGTTGCAGGTTTGCCTGCGGATATAGCAATGGAAGTTACCACACAAGGCATTTTGCTTTGTGGCGGTGGCGCAGAGCTTTCCGGCTTGGATTTGTTTCTTTACAACGAACTCAAAATGCCGGTGCGCATTGCAAAACGCCCGGCGGAAGTTTCCATAAACGGCGCTTTGGAAATGGAAAAATAGTTGATTGCAACACAATTTATTCTTTTGTTGTGGCATTTTTGTGCTAATT
>JAZLJV010000015.1:0-2335 GCA_045618025.1 Clostridia bacterium | reverse complement strand
GTAACAAGGGCGTTGTTTCCCGCATATTGCCGGAAGCCGATATGCCGTTTATGGAAGACGGCACGCCGTTGCAAATTGTGCTTAACCCGTTGGGTGTTCCTTCCCGTATGAATATCGGTCAGGTTTTGGAAGTTCACCTTGGCTTAATCAGCAAAATGCTCGGTTGGAAAATTGCCACACCTGTATTTGACGGTGCAAGCGAAGCGGAAATTAAACAACTGTTTGAAGAAAACGGTATGGTTAACCCTGTAACCGGCAAGGTTGACGGCAAAGTTCAACTTTACGACGGACGTACAGGTGAACCGTTTGAAAATCGTGTAACGGTAGGCTATATGTACTACCTCAAACTGCATCACCTTGTTGATGATAAAATCCACGCACGTTCTATTGGTCCTTACAGCCTTGTTACGCAACAGCCTTTGGGTGGTAAAGCACAATTTGGCGGACAGCGTTTTGGTGAAATGGAAGTTTGGGCTTTGGAAGCTTACGGTGCGGCAAACGTTTTGCAGGAAATACTTACCCTTAAATCAGACGACATCACAGGCCGTTTCAAAACATACGAAAGCATTGTAAAAGGTGAAGACATTCCGCAACCGGGTGTGCCGGAGTCGTTCAAAGTGCTTATCAAAGAATTGCAATCTTTGGCACTGGATGTAAAGGTTCTTTCTGCTAACAACGAGGAAATTGCCGTTCGTGATGCATCCGACGACGAAGACGACTACAACGATACCGTACTTGCCGAACAAGAAGAACGCAAGAACAAGATGCACGCCTTTAACGAAGAAGACGAACTGGCTATCGGTCACTTTGACGACGGCAAGGGCTTTACTGCCGATGACGATGACTTTAGTATTGACAGTTTGTACGAAGACAGCGAAGCGGATATCTCCAAATTGTTTGGTAGCAGTGGAGAAAGCTCAAACGATCAGGATGACGACCTGTCTGACCTTAATGCCGAGGGGCTTTCAAGCTTGTTGGATGCTGTAGGTAATTTTGAAGACGACGAAGAAGATACAGACTTGTTAGATGAATTTGACTTGTTTGATGACGACGCTGACGACAGCGACGACGAAGAATAATAAAAGGGGGTAATGAAAATGGAAAACATTGAAAATAAAGGCATTGTAGGACAATCCGTAACGACATTACACTCTACACAAACGGCAAGAGCGGGCATTATGAACGATTTTGCCTCTATACAAATAGGTATTGCTTCACCGGAAAAGATTCGTGAGTGGTCTCACGGTGAAGTAAAAAAGGCGGAAACAATTAACTACCGCACACAAAAACCGGAAAAAGACGGTTTGTTCTGCCAACGCATTTTCGGACCTGTAAAGGACTGGGAGTGCGGTTGCGGAAAGTACAAACGTATACGTTACAAAGGCGTAGTTTGTGAAAAATGCGGTGTAAAAGTTACAAAGGCAAAAGTGCGCCGTGAAAGAATGGGCCACATTGAACTTGCCGCACCTGTTTCGCACATATGGTACTTCCGTGGGGTGCCTTCACGTATGGCGCTTATTTTGGATATGTCTCCGAAGTACCTTGAACAATTGATCAACTTTCAGGTGTATGTTGTACTTGACCCAATGCAAAGCAACCTGCAGTACAAACAGATTTTGTCTATGGCTGAGTGGCGTGATGCGTTGGAAAGAGCCAAGGAAGACCCTAAGCAGGCTTTCCGTGCAGGCACAAGTGCCGAAGCCGTTCGTGAACTTTTGCAAAATGTAAATTTGGATAAGGAAGCGGAGGAACTTCGTGATATTCTTGCCAAAACAAACCAAGGCACAAAAAAGGTTCGTGCAATAAAGCGTCTGGACATTGTGGAAGCATTTCGCAAGAGCGGTAACCGCCCTGAATGGATGATTTTGACCGTGTTGCCGGTACTTCCGCCGGAACTGCGTGCAATGGTACCGCTTGACGGTGGTAGATATGCAACCAGTGACCTTAACGATTTGTACCGCAGAGTTATAAACAGAAACAACAGATTAAAAAGACTGCTTGACCTTGATGCACCTGAAATAATAGTAAGAAATGAAAAGCGTATGCTTCAGGAAGCGGTTGATGCTCTGATAGACAACGGCAGACGAGGCAGACCCGTTACCGGTCCCGGTAACAGACCTCTTAAATCGCTTTCTGATATGCTTAAGGGTAAGCAAGGACGTTTCCGTCAGAATCTTCTCGGTAAGCGTGTTGACTACTCGGGACGTTCGGTTATCGTTGTAGGTCCGGAGCTTAAGATATATCAGTGCGGTCTTCCCAAAAAGATGGCACTTGAATTGTTCAAGCCGTTCGTTATGAAAAAGCTTGTTGCTGACGGACTTGCACACAATATAAA
>JAZLJV010000014.1:0-4221 GCA_045618025.1 Clostridia bacterium | reverse complement strand
TCCATATTGCAACCGTCACCGCACAAAACGTAGGTGTAGTGGTCAACAATGTTGTAGCCTTCACGGTTAAACACAGCCGAAAGGTGTTTTTCCGCCATTGCCATACCAACGGCGTTTGCAATGCCCTGCCCAAGCGGACCTGTAGAAACTTCTACACCACTTGCAATGCCGTACTCAGGGTGACCTGCCGTTTTTGCGCCAAGTTGACGGAAGTTTTGCAAGTCTTCAGAATTTACGTCAAAACCGAACAAGTGCAGTGTTGTGTACAACATCATAGAGCCGTGTCCTGCGGAAAGCACAAAACGGTCACGGTTAAAAAAAGACGGATTTTGTGCATTGTAATGCATAACGTTATTAAAAAGTGAGTACATAACAGGCGCACTGCCAAGACAAATGCCCGGATGACCGGATTTTGCTTTGTTTATGCCTTCCATACTTATTACTCTGATGGTATTTACTGTTTTTTCCGCTATGTTCATTGTTTTTGCCTCCGCAAAATATTTCACGTTACCATCATACTACATTTTTAAGGTTTTTTCAAGCAGATAACGGGAAAAGCCAGTGCATAGTTTGTGCCACACTTTGCGCAGTCAACAATTTTGCATTGTAAATTCCACTCAACGTTCAAAAATTCTACATTCTCATTTGCTCGTCCATAGTCCTGCACTCAACCCCTGTCATTCCGAGAAGCACAATATTTTTGTTGTGCGGGTGGAAATCTGATTTATAAATAATTTCAGATTGCCACGTCGCTAATGCTCCTCACAATGACACTCTACTACAACAATCTGCTAAACCGCCACAATTTTCCATTCATCATTTTTCTATTCATTCATCACTTGCAACAGTCCCGCATCTTTAAGTCGTTCATTGTCACGCACAACACTGTTAAGCAGTCTGCGTGGCAAATCTTTATTTTGCTCAAAAATTGTATTAAACTGACTATACGGAAAGGGATGCGCAAATTTATCACTTCCCACTTCCACCGTAAAAGAGGGTATTTTAAGCTCGCTTATGCACCAATCTTTGTAACCGCCCGTGCTACCTGCGCCGTCCAAAAGTTTGTAGCCGGTGTAACGGCAAATGCCCTCGGCATAGCGTTTATCACGGTAAAGACGGTGCGTTTTTTGGCCAAACTGCCAATAAACCACTTCACCCTTTAGGTGGTAGGAAAGTGTTACGCACGGCGCAATTTTTTTGGTAAAATCCACAAGTGCCTGCACTTCTTTTGCGCATTCGGGATATTTGCCCACGTAGTTTTCACTTGCAACGCTGTAAACGTTTTGCTCGCCGTTACCCCAGTCGGCATCAAAGTTAACGTTCAGGTCAATACCGTCAACATTTGCCTTCCAAAGACTAAAATCCTCACTACCGCCGTTAATCTCCAGCAAAAATTTACGTGTGTGGTCATCCTTTACAAAATTTGCACCCTTTTGGCACAGCGTGACGCCATCAGGGTTCACCATAGGCACAAAGTAGATACCGCCGTTAAGGTGCAATCGGCTATTTTTTACCAAATACTTTGCAAGGTTTACCACCAAAAGCGCCGTCAGGTGTTCCCGTGCGTGAATTGCTCCCTGCACAATCATTGCATTTTGTGTATGTTCTCCCACAAAAACATATGGAATTTCCCACCCCAGTTCGCTTTCGCCCACAACGCCCGTTTCCACCCCAATCGCCTTAAACTTGCCAATGTCCGTCATTAAATCGCAATACGTATACACCTTTGCACCCCCACCATATTAGTAGTATATTCGCAAAAATCTACAAATATTAGCCCCAAAAGCCCCGCCATTTTACCCCAACAAAACTACAGAAATATAAACACTAAAAAAACAAGGGGGACCGTTTCGGTCGCCCTGTTTGTTTGAATTGTTTTAAGTTGTGTAATTTGAAACTACACCTTTTGAGGTTTGAAATCTTACTTTTCATTTTCCGAAACTACTGCTTTTGGCTGTTCAAAATATTACTTTCAAACCGTTGTAAAGTGGAAGTAGTTCGTACTAATGAAAATTATTTAACAAATCCAGATAAATCGTATGATGAACCGCTAATATTTGTAGTAGAAGAGATTTCAAATAATTTCTTTAATACTTCAACATCCGAAATATTAGTACTGCTTGAATCGAAGCCTTGCTCACAAGTAAATTCAGCACAATTTACATGAACATAGCAATCTGTTTTTTGAACATTATTTTTTCCAGTAGAAGTGTTTCCTTCACTTCTAACTACGATTTTACTTGCATGAACAACAGCATTGCCGCTAATATTTGCATAGAATTTTGATGCATTATAAGAAACAAGGTCAATCTTACCATTTATTTCACCACCAGTAATATCAACACTTGCTAAACAATTTTGTTCAGAAGCAGCACCAACAGTAGCACCAGGGTATTGCATCCAGAAACCACCAGATTCAATAACACCGCCTGTCATATTAAACTTTGCCCAAGATGTGGTGCTTTGTGCGCAAAGACGAACAGCTTGATCTGCATATTGACCTATAAGTCTACCTCCTTTCATTGTGAAGACAGAATCTGCCGATACACCCGAAGTATTAAGATCTACGCAATATGAAGCACCATAACTCATTTTGCCTTGGGTATCTACAACTGCACTATAGTTTTCAATAATGCCACTTTCTAAAACTAATTCACCAGCAGAAACTTTAAAAGTATTGCTTGCATAACCAGGAATTAATGCTTCGTCCGGTTTTTGAATATGCGTTGTAATCTTTCCTTTTCCGGTTCCATTAAAATTTTTGTCAGAAGAGTCTTTAACAGTCATTTTTCCGTTAACTGTAATTAATGCAGCGCCATCTGGAATAGGTGCTTCACTGGCAAATGTGTAACCATTTAAGTCAAAAACAATGTTTTGACCTTTAGTAACAACAACACCTTTATTCTCTGTAAAACCATAGTTTGCAATCATTGTAATAGTTGTTTCTGTATTATCCGTTGGAACAGCAGCTACGGCTTCAGCCAAGGAATTATATCCAGTATGACCTATTTTACAAACACCTGAAATAGGATCACAATTACATTGAATACATTTTGCTCCTTCACCGACATTTTCGCCATCTAAATCCCAATAACTATGTTCTTGGGTAGTTTTCAAGCCGCATTTTGAACATGTGCCAACACATAAGCCTTCTTCATCAGCATAGGCAAATGTGTGTTCACAGTTATTAACTTTCTCAACATCAATGTCATTATTAACGTCTCCGGCAATAATAGGAGCGGTTGCAGTGGTTGTATCGACTGTAATTTCACCACTTGTAGAATCAACTGTAACTTCTGGATCGCTTGCTACTGCAGTTTTATCATCGCTCGTATGATATACAACAGCGCCGGCTTCAACACCTGCAACTTTAACTGTATAGCCACAAGCCGTACAAACTTCATAAGTATGAGCTGCATCTACAACGAGTTTTTGCATGTTGTGGTGACCATAACCGCAATCAAGATATTGAGCTTGGAATACACCATTTTCTTTTTGGACAACATCTTTATTAACAGTGTAAATTTCATCTGTTAATGTTTTTTCAGCATAAATCTTACCATTATTGTTTTCAATATTAGCAGTTGAAGCAGTTTCCATTGCACAGAAAACAGTTCCGCCATTTTCAACGACCGCATGACCAGCAGTAACTTTAAGACGTCCAACTGTACCAAATTCATGGTAAGAAGCTGTATTGATTTTTTGAACATCGGTGATGTATGCGAAACCATGGTGATTTACCGTATCGTTTGGAGCAGCGATAACTAACATAGTTTCAAAACTATTAGTACGAATAACAACTTCTTGTCCGCCTGTACTGCCGGTGTAAGTAATGCTTGTAATGTCTTGTCTGTTACCTGCGTCAAAACCAACAGTTACTACAACTTTGCCGTCTTGTGCTTGGAAGTTTGGACCTGCATAGATTGAGCAAGATGGAGTAGTTGGCATTGCATCGGCAATTTGCCACAAACGTACTTCCTTTTGGGTTAATGTTGTTGCAAATTGTTGTTCAGGCAGGTATTCAATTGCCTGAGTCTCAGCATTGTAGTAAACAAAAGCGTCGTTGACGGAATCCCACAAGATTTCGTTTTGCGTTTTGTTATTGTTAATTTTGCTGATGTCGTAACCTGCTTCGGTAGCATCTTGCAAGGCATCGTACATTGTAGGGTTTTTACCATCAGTTGCCTGTGCTATGGTAAGCGCCGTGTTAAGGTTGCGGAT
>JAZLJV010000013.1:0-3064 GCA_045618025.1 Clostridia bacterium | reverse complement strand
ACGCCGAAGACCTCGGTTGCAACATTTAATAAAAAAACAAGTGCGCCCCACGGCTATTTGCTATGGGGCGTTAAAAATCTGAAAAATATTGCAAAATTGAAGTTGTACTGAAAAATACAATAACGGCACTTGTTTGAGTGCCGTTTTTTGTTGTATAACTTATATTGAAAATAAGGACGAGATTTCCACGCTTCGCTCAGAATGACAATTTAGAAACAGGCAGTATGATTGCTGTTAGTGAAGGACGTGCAACCCAAAATAACAATTCTACTAAACGTTGCACAATTTATCATTCATCACTCATCATTTATAATTCAACATTAAAAAAGCACTCCTTATGGAGTGCTTTTTTCTAATAGTGCAGTTCTGCTTTTATACGACGAACACCTGCAGATGAGGACTGTTCCTTGGTTATAACAAAGTGTCCGAGCTCGCCGGTGTTTTCCGCATGAGGGCCACCGCAGATTTCCTTGCTGAAGTCACCCATTGTGTAAACTTTTACCACGTCACCGTATTTATGACCGAAAAAGCCCAATGCACCGCTTTCACGTGCTTGCTCAACAGGCATTTCCTCGCAAGTTATCGGCATTTTGCGTGCTATTGCTTCGTTTACCAGACATTCCGCTTGCTTTACTTCTTCTTCCGTCATAGGTCTGCCAAAGGTAAAGTCAAAACGAAGTCTTTCCGGCGTTATGTTACTGCCTTTTTGTTGTACTTCGTCGCCCAAAATTTTGCGCAGTGCAGCCTGCAAAAGGTGCGTTGCGGTGTGCAGTCTGGTGGTTTCTATTCCACCGCCTTCCGCCATACCGCCTTTAAAGTGTTCCTGGCTGGCAGCGTGGCTTTTTGCCTGGTGTTCGGCAAACTTTTGTTTGAAGCCTTCCACATCAACGGTAAAGCCGTTTTCCTTGGCAAGTTCTTCAGTCATTTCCACAGGGAAACCAAACGTGTCGTACAGCTTAAACGCCGTTCCACCCGGCACAACATTGCCCGAAATATGGCTGATAACCTTCAAAAATTCCTTTTCGCCGGCAACAAGCGTTTTGCTGAAGCGTTCTTCTTCCTTGTTGAGTTCATCAATTATCTTTTGTTTGTTTTCAACAAGTTCCGTGTAAACATCTTTGTAAACATCAACGTAAACTTCGGCAATTTGTGCAATGGAACCGGCAGGCATACCGAGAGAATTGCAAAAACGTACCGCACGACGGATAAGACGGCGAAGCACGTAGCCTTGGTCAACGTTGCTTGGCACTACGCCTACAGGGTCACCGAGCAAAAACGTACTTGTGCGCACGTGGTCGGCAATAACACGAAAAGCCTTGGTTGTTTTTTCGTCTGCGCCTTGGTACTGTTTGCCGGAAAGTTCTTCTATTTTGGCAATAGCCCCTTGGAACAGGTCAATTTCGTAAACGGATTTGCAACCGTTAAGCACGCCCACCGTTCTTTCCAATCCCATACCGGTATCAACATTCTTTTGTGAAAGTGGCAAATACGTGCCGTCCGGTTGACGGTTAAATTGCATAAACACGTTGTTCCAAATTTCCAAATATTTTCCGCAGTCGCAAGACGGGTCGCAATGCTCTCCGCAAGCAGGTTTGCCGGTATCCCAGAATATTTCCGTATCCGGTCCGCAAGGTCCCGTAGTGCCGGCAATCCACCAGTTATTTTTCTTAGGAAGGTAAAAAATGCGTTCCTTAGGTATTCCGCAACTCTCCCAGACTTTGGCGCTGTCTTCGTCACGCTTTGCATCTTCGTCACCGGCAAATACCGTAACGGAAATGCGGTTTTTGTCCAAACCGAGATACTCCGGACTGGTCAAAAATTCGTAACTCCACTGTATACTTTCATGGTTAAAGTAGTCACCAAGCGACCAATTGCCAAGCATTTCAAAAAACGTAAGGTGGCTGTTGTCGCCGACTTCTTCAATATCACCGGTACGTACACACTTTTGCACGTCGGTAAGACGGGTACCTTTTGGGTGTTTTTGTCCAAGAAGATACGGAATAAGCGGATGCATGCCTGCCGTTGTAAACAAAACGGAAGGGTCGTTTTCAGGAATGAGACTTGCCGAACTGATAACAGCGTGGCCTCTTTCCTTAAAGAAAGTCAGGTATTTTTCTCTCAAAAAAGCAGAAGTTATTTTCATTGTAGTACTCCAAGGGTTTTGCTGTGCAAAACTTTTTTATTTTTGTATTTTGTTTTTTCTTTGTGAAGAAAAAAGTGAAACTATGTAAAACAGCAGATAGTACGCAGGAATTGCCCAAATTGCATAACCTGCCTTGCATACCGCATTTTTTGTAAACCAACTCAAAAAGCCGAATTTGTCTGCAAAAAACAATACTGCTACCGCCAAAATGCTTGCAACAAACATAACAAGATAAAACACGTTGCGGTTGCCTGTTCGTTTGTCGGTACCAATGTGAATGCCCGCGCAAACAAGCTGTACAATTAACGTGAGGGCAAATATTGCCGTAAGCACGAAAACGGTAAAAGCAACCAAATCGCCGTCAAGCATACTTTGCATACCTACGTTTTTAACTTGTTTTACGGCAGAAACAACTATTTCGTAGCCGTAGAACGTTGCATCATCGCTATGCATTACACCGCTGTCACTTGCCATAAAGCTGAAGCGACAATCAAAACCACCTATTGTTTGCGGAACAAATACGTATACGGCAAACAACAACATAATTACCAAAGATACTATGCCCAGCCACCTGCCTTTGAGCTGTGACAAATTGCCTGTTGTATGCAAAGCAAAAGAGTGCCCACACCTGCAAACGGACTGTTCGGCAGGTACTTCACGATGGCAGGACGGGCATATTTTTGTTTGTACATCGGAAAGCAACTTGCCACCGCATGTTTTGCAAAAATTTGCACTACCCGTATTTACCGTATGACAATTCGGACAAATTGTAGGTTCATCGGCAACCTTCAAACGACCACCGCATTGATAACAAAACTTTGCATTGGCGCCGTTGGAAGTACCGCATCTTGGACAAATATTAAAGGTGTTCATACTCATTTTACGTACCTCTTATGTCTGTTTTTAGCTCCGCAAAAGGTA
>JAZLJV010000012.1:0-3169 GCA_045618025.1 Clostridia bacterium | reverse complement strand
TTTTATTGCCGTATTCACCGCCACCCGCCATAAAAGCAAATGCCACTTGTGAAATAGGCAAAATTGTAGTGCCATCCATTGTGACGAGCGGTTTACCCACAACGTTATTTACCTCAGCAACTTTACTTATGCTGGAAACAGCCGTATCCACAATGCTACTGATTTGTTGATTGTCCATTTTTTACTCCTTGTTTAATCAGCTGAATAACCATCTCAAGCAAGCTGATTTTAATGACTGTATTTACAACGATATTAAAACCGTAACCGCAATAAATTTCCGACGAACAACAGCAAGAAACATTATTGGCAGATGCAACCGATGCCGAAACAAATGCAAGTAGACCTGAAAGCAAAACTCCGGCGTAATTTGCGGAAAGCATACCCGTACAAAAATATACCTGCAAGCTTTCAACCGTTATTGCTCTGCCGATATTAAAAGACGACTTCGGCAAATCAAGCATATTGACAGTTTGGTTTACACTGCCACTACACACAAGTTGCAAACCACAAATGCCAACTTGTTCGTCAAACACTTTCAGACGGCAAAACACCACTTGGAAGCAAGCACAAAGTTTGCTGACTTCTACAGTGCTTTTGACGTGAAAAGTAAGCGGATAGGTAAGCAGAACGCATAAAAGCATTATCAGCGTTGTTGCAATAATCATTAAGAATATTATGGTTAAAAGGCGATATATTTATACAAAACGGCAAATTTTTAACTAATATGTCTGTAATAGTATATCAGAAGACGCAAAAAAGGGCTTGACTATATCGTCAAGCCCTATAATCAATGCGTAACTACTCTACCGCTATTCAACCTTCTGAACTTCTTCGCCCTTCAAAAAATCAGGTGTTTCGTCCGAAAAATCAAACATTGGTTTTTCCACGGTGGTATTCTGAGCTGTTGTTGCAGCGACGGAAAGTTCACGAAGTCTTTCAAGAAACTCCTCGTAATCAGGCAATTCGTTTACATCGCCGATAGAAAACCGTTTTAAGAACTCATCGGTAGTAGCAAACAGCAACGGTTTGCCAATAGCCTCTTTACGGCCTACCACTTCTATCATACCCAAAGAAGACAAGTTTTGTACTGCATATGTACAATCTTTACCACGTATTTCCTCTATTTCCATACGTGTAACAGGCTGTTTGTAAGCAACAATAGCAAGCGTTTCCAACATTGCGGATGTCAACTCCTTTTCTTTTATCGGATTAAGCACTGCTTCCACTTCCTTAGAATACTCCGGATTGCTTGCAAACTGCAACTTGCCGTTAAAGCGCAAAAGCTGAATACCGCTTTCTCCGTCGCACTCCGCCATTATCTCGCTTATCGCTTTGTTAAACTCCGGGGTTTTGATTTCAAGTTTTTCTTTTATAAAAGATTCTTCAACTTCCTTGCCGGAAACCAGCAAAATGGCTTTTATTACGTTAGCTAATCTCGTCATAGTCTTCCACTCCTTCTATCGCATCAAAATTGGCGCCTTCACGCTTTACAATGTAAAAATCCTCATAAAGTTTGTCTTGACGAACGTTTACAAGTTGAAGTTTTAACAATTCCAACACAGCAATAAATGTCGTTACAATTTCGTTTTTAGAGGCAGTTTCATCGAACATAGCAAAAAATGCCACCTGACCTTCCTCTTGCAAACGTTGCTTCAGGTAATGTATTTTGTCTGTTACCGAAAAACTTTCCTTAGCTATTGCACGTGATACGTTGCCCGTTTCCGTGCGCATTTGCATTCTCATAAGAATCCGCTTGAAAGCGGTCACAAAACCTTCTACACTAAGATGTTCCTTGGTTACAAATACCTCTTGACCAACGCTTTCATCCGGTTCACGGTAAAATCTGTCCACGTTTTCACATGTTTTCATTTCTGCGCAAACTTCCTTGAACATCTTATATTCTTCCAACTGACGAATAAGAAAAGTTTCCGGATTATCCTCCTCGTCAAGGTCATCTTCCTGAGGCAACAACGCACGGGATTTAATCTCTATAAGTGTAGCCGCAATAGCCATGTACTCGCCGGCTTTTTCCACATCCAAATCACCAAGTTGGTCCATATAAAGCAAAAATTGCTCGGTCACCTGCGAAACAAATATATCTTTTATTTCAATTTTATTGTCTTTAACCAAAGTCAGAAGCAAATCCAACGGTCCCTCAAAATTAGTCAGTTTCAACCGCAGATTTTCCGTCTGAACACTGTCAAAAATGTTTTCCTGTTGCAACTCAGCCATTATATAACAAGCCCCCAAAAACCATTAAACACATTACGTATAAAACCGCCTACAGACGACATATACATGCCGAGAATATCAAACGCCGGAATATTTTCCAACAAAACCAGCCCTATGATAATATAAAAACTGTATTTACGCAAAAACGTCATAAAACCGTTATTTTGCGAAACATAACAAGATAAAAATCTGTAACCGTCCAACGGATACAACGGTAAAAAATTGAACAGCGCAAACGATATGTTTATGGAAACGGTAAACTGCGCTAACATAAACAAGAAATACTGCAAATATTGCACTGCAGTAACGTCAACAGGCTTATTGGAAAGCACAATAATAATGTTCTGTGTGCAAACATCGCTGTTAAGAAATACCACATACGGTAAAGTAAACAAAAATGCCAGCACAATATTTGTTGCTATACCGGCAAGCGATACAAATACCATTCCACGTTTGCTTTTGAAGTTATCAGGATTTACCGGCACGGGTTTTGCCCAGCCGAAACCACACAGCAAAAACAACAGCATACCAAAAAAGTCAAAATGCTTCATAGGGTTAAGCGACAGCCTACCCATAAGTTTTGCAGTTGGATCTCCGCACCAGAACGCCACCAGTCCATGAGCTATTTCGTGTAGCATAAGCGCCATTACAAGCGCCACCAAAAAAGACACAAGATTAAGCAAGCCTGCTCTTGTAGCTACACCATCGGTAAATAAAAGGTCATATATATACATAACTATATTAGTTTACCAAAACAAAATCAAAATGTCAATAATAATTCATTACGTAAAAAACGGCGAATATATCGCCGTTTATCGTTATGCATCAAATTAAGGTGTTTTTCAGCTAAAAAATGATGGCTACTTTATTTGAGCAAGTCTTTTACAATATCAATATAACTTTTTTGCAAAACGGTTTCTGTTGCGTAAAGATTTAC
>JAZLJV010000011.1:0-6413 GCA_045618025.1 Clostridia bacterium | reverse complement strand
GGTTTTTCCTTTAAAAGTATTACCATTTGCAACCATCTTGGACAAAACAGCCAAATCATTACCTGTTTTGATTGTATAGGTATTATCTGTTTCAACAAGGTCCGCAGTATCTGCTACCAATTCTGCCCATTGAGATCCTGCAAGTCCACAAATTGTACATTTGTTGTGTACCATGTTGTGTTGACAATTTTCTTGAATTTCAGCAACCGTCTCCTGCTTTGCTTTGGTTTTTGCTGTATTGATAGCTTCTGCCAAACCATTGTAGTCATTAGCTTTCACAGCCAACACGTTGCCTTGTTCTGTAACAGTGTCACCTGTTATGACTTGAATTGCAAGTTGATCAGATTTTTCTGCGCTATTATTGCTTTCAATAATTTCGTTGGAAATAGCATAAGTGTTCTTTACTGATCCACCATTGGTTTGAATAACAGCAGGCAAAATATCACTTTCGTTAGTTGGGTCTCCTTCTACAGATCCTTTTTCGTTCAACAAAACAGTGTTAATTGTACCGCCAGCTTCAGCTACAATTCTACCACTTGCACATTCAACATAAAATGCAGTGCCATATTCGTGATAAGAAGCATTTGCTGTTCTCTTTACAATTACATTAGCAACAAGGCCATGGTGATTAACAGTATCATTAGGAGCTACAATTTCCAAATCAGTTGTAATACTATTAGTGCGGATTGTAACTGTTTGAGCTTCACCGGCATGTTGATATGTAATTTTTGCAATACCGGCATTTTCACCTGAGTCAAAGCCTGCTTGAACTGTTACGTCGCCGGTCCAATTTGTACCTGCTGCGTAAATAGAGCGGGTTGGCAATGTTTCAGGCATGGAAGATACAATTTGCCAAAGTTTGTAGCTGTTAGCATCGGTAATTTTGTTTTCTGCTTTTACAGAACCAGGGATGTATTCAATTTCTCCGCCTTTAAGGTAAACGAAAACGTCGTTAGAGCTATCCCAAAGAATTTCGTTATCGGTTGCGGAATGGTTGATTTTGCTTACGTCATAACCGAATTCTGCTGCTGCTTTGAGGGCAGAGGACATTGTTGTGTGTTTTTTGCTACCTTGAGCATCTGCTGCAAGAGCAGTGTTAAGGTTGCGTACAAGTTGGATATCTTTGCTTTCGTTAGCTCTGTGAATAAGATGGCTGAACGTTGGAATGAGTACTGCTGCAAGTATTGCGATGACTGCAACGACTATTACCAGTTCAACAATAGTAAAACCTTTTTTAAGGTGTTTGTTCATAATAATGTATTTTCTCCTGTTAAATTTATTTTTTTGTTTTAGTTTGTAATAAAAAACAATTTTTAACAGAGGTAACTGCACTTTAACATGTATTTTTTTGCGATAACTATTTCATCCGCCGTTGTTACCACCTGGTAACGACTGGTAGAGGTAGTTTTTTGAGTAAATTGTTTGCCGGACGAAAGAGCCTCGGCAATGTGAGCGACGGTAATGGCGCACGCAAACAACGTGAGGACAACCGTAACAACTTCTAACACCAACATTGGTGCAAGCCAACCGCCATTTGCAAGCACCACCGACTGCTGAAGCAATTGTGCGTAGTAAGGGCCGATAAGACGCTCAGTTACTGATTGAAGTGCCGGCACCGCACCGCTAAGCAGGTAGCACACAAGTAAAAACGTAAACAACACGCTGTGTGCAATGGTTGTGAGCTTATATTTTTTGCGTTCCAAAAAGAGAGAAATTATGCAGTTTGCGACAAAATAAGTAACCAAAAATACCATATGCGTTTATGCTTTATTTTACCCTCCTTTTGATTTTTTGCGTACTTTGACGTTTAATTGATTTATTTTACTATACTTTTGAGTGGTTTGTCAACTGAATTATTTGTTTTATGTCGTATTTTGACGTTTTTTGCAATATTTTATACTAAACGTATAACACAAAACGACGTCTTACCTAAAATTTATGCTTAGTGACGTCTGAAAAATGCAAAAAAATATATACGTGCGGTGAATTTTGCCGTGAAAAAACTATTCTACACCACGAATTTCAGCTGAAGGCACATACTGTTGCGCTATTTGCAAAAACTGTTGCATAGTTTGTTTACTTACTGCCCGACAAGAGCCGTCAATAAGGTTTGGACTGCTTACAAACATTTGCAAATAGTAACGTTTTGCGCCGGCAATGCGCTCGGCAAGACTTTTTATGCTTTCCGCCGTGTGCAACCCCTGCACAACCGTAGTGCGAAACTCGTAATCTACGTTGTTTTGCAACAAAAATTCAACGGTTTGTTCAACTGCGGAAACATCAATGTTTGTGCCAACGGTTTTTGCATAAAGTTCTTTACTGTTTTTTACGTCAAGGGCAACGTAGTCAACAAGATTTTCCCGCACAAGTTGCTTGAGTTTTTGCGGAAACGTGCCGTTTGTATCAAGTTTTACGCTGTAACCGAGTTGTTTTACTTTGCGCAAAAATTGCGAAATATCTTGCTGAAGAAGCGGTTCACCTCCGGAAACCACCACACCTTCCAGAACGTTTTTGCGTTTTTCCAGAAACTCAAATATTTCCTCTTCCGTGTAGTGGGCGTTACCGTTTGTTTCCGTAACCAAAAGTGCATTGTGACAAAACGGACAACGCAAGTTACAGTTTTCCGTAAAAACAGTGCAGGCAATTTTTGTCGGATAATCCAACAGCGTAAGTTTTTGCAATCCACTTATTACCATTATTTTGTACCGTTAAGTTCCGAAAGGCTTATGGCAATTTGGCTTGCCAGACGTGCATTGTTGAACACCAGCTGTATGTTAGCATTCAAACTTTCACCATTGGTAAGTTTTTGTATTTTATCCAACAAAAACGGCGTAATTTTTTTGCCTTTTATGCCAAGCTTTTCCGCTTCGGCAAGGGCGTCTTCAATATTTTGATTTATGTACGACTCATCAAGCGAGTACTCTTTTGGCACGGGGTTTGCAACAAGCATACCGCCTTTCAGGCCTATATCGCACTTGCACTTGAATGCCTTGGCAATTTCCGACGGACTATCCAGGCGATAGTCCACCTTAAAACCGCTTTTTTGCGTGTAAAACGCAGGCATATCTTCCGTTTGATATCCCACTACCGGCACGCCACGTGTTTCCAACGCTTCCAAAGTAAGGCCTATATCCAAAATAGATTTTACTCCTGCGCACACCACCATTACCGAAGTTTGTTGCAGTTCGTCAAGGTCGGCGGAAACATCCATTGTTTTTTCCGCACCACGGTGCACTCCGCCTACACCACCGGTTGCAAAAACACTTATGCCCGCAAGACCGGCAATATACATAGTAGAGGCTACAGTCGTTGCCCCGTTAAGCCCCTTTGCCATAACAAACGGAATATCTCTGCGAGAAACTTTGATAACACTTGTGCCTTGCTTGCCAAGCAGTTCAATTTGCTCGTGAGAAAGCCCAACCGTAGCTACACCGCCAATAAATGCAATTGTTGCAGGTACGGCGCCGTAGCTCTCTACAATTTTTTCCACGGCAAGTGCCGTTTCAACGTTTTTTGGATACGGCATACCGTGAGAAATAATGGTGGACTCCAACGCTACCACCGGTTTATTGTTTTTTAGTGCTTCACGCACTTTGGAAGAAATATTAACAAGCATAACAACCACCTTGTAAAATGTATTAAAAACATTGTAATGCAGTAAACAAAGTTTGTCAATGCAAAACAAAAAGTTGTTGAACAAACTATTTACAAAACTACGCTCTTGTTATATAATGTTACCAAAACCTACACGGAAGGTAAACTATGAGAAAAACAAAAATTATATGCACTTTGGGGCCAAGCAGTACCACTGTAGAACAAATTGAAACAATGGTAAAAGCCGGCATGAACGTAGCACGTGTAAATATGAGTCACGGCACCTATCAGGAACACCTTGAACGCATAAACAATGTAAAAACAGTGCGTGAAAAATTGGGAGTTTCGTTGCCTGTTATGATAGATACAAAAGGTCCCGAAGTACGCATATGTAACTTTAAGGAAGGCAAAATAAGCGTAAAAAAGGGACACGTGTTGCAATTTGTAAATTATGACATACTCGGCGACGAAACAAAAGTTGCCGTAACTTACGCCAATCTTTACAAAGATGTTGAGGTAGGCGGAAGACTTTTGTTAAATGACGGATTGCTTTGCTTTGAAATTACCGAAATACAAAACGACGGCACCATTTGCGCTGTGGCACTAAACGACGGAGTACTGTCTAACCACAAAAGTTTGTTTGCCCCGGGAGCAAAACTTAATATGCCGTTTTTGTCCGAGCAGGATATGAAAGACCTTGCTTTCGGCGTAAAAGCCGGTGCTGAACTTGTTGCCGCATCTTTTGTGCAGGATGGCAAAAGTGTGCGTGAACTTCGTGAGTACCTTGCTACTTGTGGCGGCGAACATATGATGATTATTTCCAAAATAGAGAGCCAAAGCGGTGTGGATAATCTTGACGAAATAATTGCACTTTCAGACGGAATAATGGTGGCACGTGGTGACCTTGGCGTAGAATTGCCTTACGAAAAACTGCCGGCATTGCAAAAGAAAATTATTACAAAAAGTCGCCGTGCCGGTAAATTTGTTATTACCGCTACGGAAATGTTGGAAAGTATGGTAAACAACCTGCGCCCTACCCGTGCGGAAATTGCCGACGTGGCAAACGCCGTATTTGACGGCACAAGTTGTGTTATGCTTTCGGCCGAGTCTGCCGTAGGCATAAACCCGGCCAACACCGTTACCACTATGAGCAAAATTGCCTTGGAAGCGGAAAACAACATTTTTTATCGTGAAAAATTTGTAAATGAACCGTTTGAAATGCTTAACACTACCGATGCCGTTTCGCACGCAGTGGCAAATACATCTTTTGACGTTGGGGCAAAAGCTATAGTTGTGTTTACCCACTCGGGACGTTCCGCACGTATGGTTTCACGTTTTCGTGCAGAGTGCCCGATAATTGCACTTACACGACACGACAACGTGTTCCATCAACTTGCTACAAGTTGGGCCGTAACTCCCGGCAAATGCGACAGATTTGAAAACACCGACGATATGTTTGACTATGCTTCAAAAATCAGTCAACAGCTCGGTTTTGCGCAAAAAGGCGACAATATCATTATCACGGCGGGTATTCCGCTTGGTAAAAGTCCACACATAAACGTAATAAAAGTGGAAACAATAAAATAGCACAAAACTAAACCTTTTGCATTACGTTTTGCAAAAACCATAAAGCAGTAAGCTGTCAAATCAAGCGTAACTGTTGTGCAGTTGTAAATAATAAAGTTATTTGACTTCTGTTTTATTGTTAGTGTTGCAATTAAAAATATAATTTACCCAAACATCAAAAAACAGCCGAAACTAATGTAGCGCACCATAGAAGTTTTTTGACGTACAGAACGGCAAAAAGATGTGAAAATGCTGAAATTTTGGTATTTATTATTTGTTTTTGAAATTCATTATTGTATTGTAAAATCAACATAAAAAAGAAAAGTGAGAGTTATTTGCTCTCACTTTTTTATTGCCTTGGCTTGCTTTTGCCTCTACCGTACGGCAAGTACGCCTACGTTTCAAAGCCAAGCAATCTGTCCGCCACTCTCCCTATGGAGCGCTGTAGGCTGTTTTCAATTTGTGTATATGCAAAACAAAAGTCCGTTTTGCATCAAATTTGCGCATACGTCATGCGATTTGCGTTTCAGGAAACAAAAATGCGTTTGGTAGCATAAACGGGGTCACTTGTTGCCTGCAACCCAAGTTTGCGAAATACTTTAAGGTCGCTGGCGGACGGGATAACCGTGGAATGCACCTGACAGCCACGCAGTTTTGGCAGTTGATCAAGCGCACGACGAGCCAACTCGTCATCACTTGCGGAAACGGACAAAGCAATAAGCATCTCATCTGCGTGCAGTTCCGCATTTGCGTCGCCAAGCACTTCGGTCTTCAAAGTCTGAATAGGCAACAATGCCTTTGGTGAAATCAACCTTACTTTATCGTCCTTTATGCCCGCAAGACATTTTAGTGCATTTAGTAACATGGTAGACGAACAAGACAACAACGAAGTTGTTTTGCCTGTAACAATTTTGCCGTTTTGCAATTCTATACAGGCAACGGAAGTTCCTTTTCTGGTGGCTGTTGCACGTGCTTTGGCAACAACGGTACGGTCGGTTTCCTCAAGACCGAGTTTGGACATGATAACATTTAGTTTATCTACGGTACTTTGCGGTGCGTTACCCTTGCGACATTGTACTTCGGCAATAAGATAGCGCCGTATTATTTCCTGCTTGCTTGCCTCGCAACAGGCGTCGTCATCACTAATGCAATAACCCGCCATATTTACGCCCATATCGGTAGGAGATTTGTACGGCGAACTACCAAGCAACTTGGTAAACAAAGTATTGAGAATAGGGAACACTTCTATATCT
>JAZLJV010000010.1:0-2202 GCA_045618025.1 Clostridia bacterium | reverse complement strand
GGCATTTTCCCAGTTTCCCGTGAAAACAAATCGTTGTATCTGCTAAAAACTTTGCCGGTACCTTTCAGTAAAATACTTACGGCAAAAGTGGTGCTTGCAACTGCGGTAAACGTTGTGGTAAGCATTGTAACAATTATTGTGGCAATTTTTTCTTTCAACGTAAAAGTGTACGTAGGGTTGCTTATGTTACTTTGTCTGGTGCTGTATTCCTACGGTTTAATGTGCATTTCCACCTATGCCGACCTCAAAAATCCCATTCTCGGCTGGACAAACTTCAGCCAAAGCCTCAAAAACTCTTCCGGCGTGTTCAAAAACATGCTTGTAGGCTTGCTTGTGGCACTTGGCGTAGCGGTAACGGCAGGGCTGTGCATTTGGTTTTATCTGCTTACCGGCAGTGGTCTTGCGGTGGGTATTATGTGGTTTTTGCTTGTTGCCGAAGGTTTGCTGTTCGCTTACCTTGCGCAAAAGAATTTGCTTTCAAAAGCAGACAAATTATTTGATAACATTGAACCTTAAACGGTTAAATAAAAAGGAGTAAAATTATGAAAAATGTTCTTGACGTTCTAAAAGAGCGTGGCTACATCAAACAAACGGTTTACGAAGACGAATTGTACCAACTGCTTGGCAGTGAAAGTGTAACATTCTACACAGGTTACGACCCAACTGCTGACAGTTTGCACGTAGGACACTTTGTAACGCTTATGGCTATGGCGCACATGCAAAAAGCAGGTCACCGTCCGGTGGTACTTATAGGCGGGGGAACGGCAATGGTGGGCGACCCAAGCGGTAGAACGGATATGCGCCAGATGATGACCAAGGAGACAATACAGCACAATGTAGATTGTTTCAAAAAGCAAATGGCACGTTTTATTGATGTTAGCGACGGCAAGGCTGTTTTTGTAAACAATGCAGATTGGCTATGGAACCTTAACTACATTGATTTTCTGCGTGAAATAGGCACGTGTTTTTCCGTAAACCAAATGCTTACGGCAGAGTGCTTCAAACAACGTTTGGAACGTGGACTTTCCTTTTTGGAATTTAACTACATGCTTATGCAAGGTTACGACTTTTTGGAACTTAACCGCCGTTACAACTGCATTTTGCAGTGCGGTGGCGACGACCAATGGAGCAATATGCTTGCCGGTGCAGACCTTATCCGTCGCAAGGAAGGTAAAAAGGCCTACGCAATGACGTATTCTCTGCTTACCACCAGCGAAGGCAAAAAAATGGGCAAAACGGCAAAGGGCGCAGTTTGGCTTGATGCGGAAAAAACCTCTCCGTACGAGTTTTTCCAATACTGGCGCAATGTTGAAGATGCCAAAGTGGCAACCTGCATGAAGCTTTTGACATTTATGGAACTTGACGAAATTGAAGAACTTACCAAGTACAACGACGAACGTATGAACAAGGCAAAAGAACGCCTTGCTTACGAAGTTACCGCCATTGTTCACGGCAAGGAAACCGCCGACGAAGTACTAAAACAAGTGCACGCTGCATTTGCAGGCGACGAAAGCAACATGCCTGTGGTGGAAATTGCCATGCCAAACACCATTATTGATATTTTGGTGACAACAAATCAGTGTAAATCCAACGGTGAAGCTCGCCGTCTTGTTGAAGGTGGTGGCGTTGCCGTAAACGAAGAAAAAATAGCAAACTTTGCGTGGATTCTCCCTGACGAAATAAAGCAAAAGGGCGAATTTGTTTTGCACAAGGGCAAAAAAGTTCACCTTAAAGTAGTGATAAAGCAATGAAAGAATTTGTAACGGTAGCAAACTGCGAAGTAACAGCGGAAACAGTGATAGAAAAATCACGTTTTATTGCAAGTTGCAAACATGTTGAAAGCGTGGAAGAAGCTGTGGCATTTGTGGAAGAAAAGCGCAAAAAGTATTTTGATGCCACCCATAACTGCTACGCCTACGTTTGCGCTGATCGTGCCAAGTTCAGCGACGACGGTGAACCGCAAGGCACGGCAGGTATGCCTATGTACGAATGCGTAAAAAACAGCGGGCTGGATTTTCTGTGCGTGGTTGTTACCCGATACTTTGGTGGTATAAAGCTCGGTGCAGGCGGTTTGGTGCGTGCCTACAGCGGTGCGGTGGCAAAGGTGCTTGCCGAGTGCCAAAAGGTAGCCTATGTTGATTGTACCGACCTTGCAGTGGAAGTTGACTACACGCTTTTACAAATTGTTCGCAGAGCAGTTTG
>JAZLJV010000009.1:0-10803 GCA_045618025.1 Clostridia bacterium | reverse complement strand
ACCAATTGCGTTTATAAAACAGTAACGACTGAATGTAGTGCCACTCTGCATCACGGCTACGACGCAAATCCAAAAGAGCCTGCGCTTGGTCAAGTTTGTTTTCCGCAATAAGACGTTTTTCTTCGGAATAGTCGCCGTTTTGCTCTTCTTGTTGTTTATTTTCGGAAAGTTCTTCAATAATATCACGGTAAGCCTGTTCAATTTCCTGCAGTTTTTCCGATGCTTCTTCTCCGGCAAGTCCCGGCAAAAAACGGTCTTTTTGATACTGTTGGCGAAGTTCGTTGTAACGTGCGTCTATTTCTTGACGAGTAGCATTGTTTGATAAGCCCAAAATGGAGTAAGCGTTGTAGTTCATTGCGTTTTACCTCTGTATTTGTTAAGTATTTGTGTCGTTTTGTTGCGAATTGCAGTGTAAATAATGTTGTTAAGAAGGCAGGTGTACCGTTCAAGATTCATATCGTTGTAGCTTTGTGCAATACGGTTAAGCACGGCAAACATCTCAAACTGAATATCTTCCAGATGTTTTGCCACATCCTGACTGCCGGCAAGCGAGTACGCCGAAACAAACGGATTATAGTTTTGCTTTGCTATGTCTTTGTCAATGTCGTCAAGCGCATCGGCAAGGTAAACCCATTTGCCCACGTTGTAGCACAGCGTAGTGCAAAAATCACTACACGTATCGCCCAAAACCTGTTTTGCAAACTGTACTGAAAGGTTGGAAAAACACTCCGCAACCTTATCAATGCTGTTGCAGTTGGCTTGTTCCAACGTGCGCAGTTGACGGTAACTTTCACAAAAAGCATCACTTGCCTGTGGCATAAGTTGCATTGCTTTGTGGTAATCTTTTTTTATGGCACGGTATGCCAGACGCTTTTTAAGTGAACCGCCGTCCACAACGTCATCAAAAATGTCAAGTGCAACAAGCAAAACGTTGCAAACGGCAATTTTATCCGTTATTTCGGTTGGAGCAAGAATTGTGCGTTTGGTAAAAGGATGCGCCATACAACGGGCGTGGCTTATTTGCACGTCAGCGTTAAGCACGCTGTGAAAAAGCACATTGAAAAAATTGATGTCGTTGCTTATGGTAGCACGTACCTTGTTGGAAAAATACTTTTTTGTGGAAAGACACACTCCGCACATAAAAGTCTGGTACAAGCCCTGCTCGCCATCATTTAGTTTTGACTTTTCTACACCCAAGTAACCAAACATTTTCGTATACCTGTATTCAATTATACAATAACGTTGCAAACTTGTCAACCTGCGGCCCAAAGTACCGCAAAAAATACCGCAGTGCTTTGTTATGGCAAAATGCTTTGGATAAATATTAAAACGTAGCAATACTATATTGACGTTTTTTGTTGCATAATTTGGGTTGATAATATATAATAATACTGTACACAACTGAGGACAAATATATGAGCAAAATTGCACCGCAAGAATACATTAAAAAACATACAGCAAAAAGAGCAACCCGGTTTACAACTGTGTTGTTCAAAGTGCTTATGTTTTTTTATTGTTTGGGCGAAAAAATAACCTATACGTACGATTTTGATAAAAAAGCAATGCGCAAAAAACAAGTTATTTTGCTTGCCGACCACTCCTCACGCAATAATGCCTTTTACGTTTTGCACGGTTTTCCCTGCGGACGCATACCCAACATAGTTGTCGGCTACCACAACATACTTGTAAAAGGGCTGTTTAAGCTCATATTAAAAATGGGTGTAATACCAAAATACCTCTATGCACCCGATACAAGGGCATCAAAAAACATTTTGCGTGTACTAAAAAGCGGAGCTTCGCTGTGTTTGTTCCCCGAAGGGATACAATCTACCTGCGGAAGCACACACCCTATGAACCCGGCAACAATAAAACTGTTAAAAAAGGCAAATGTTGACGTGGTTTTGTGCCACTCGTACGGTGCATACCTGCATCGCACACGTTACAGCAAACGTTTTCGCCATGGAAAAATGCATTTTCATTACAGCGTTTTATTTACCAAAGAAGAACTTGCCTCACTTACCGAAGAACAACTTTACCAAAAGTACCTGCAAAAGTTTTGCTATAACGATTTTGAATGGAACCAAACGGAACAAAATGTTTACAAAGGCAAGGAGCCAAACATTACCGGTCTGGAAAACATTATTTACTACTGTCCACGTTGTCACAGCCAGTTTACTATGCACACGCACAAAAACTGTATTATCTGCGAAAACTGCGGTAACACGGTAAAAATGGACGAATGTTACAATATTGAACCGGTAGGCGACTCTGTTTTGCCGTTCAAAAGAGTTGACCTGTGGTACAACCATCAACGCAAAATGGTGGCGGAAGAAGTTTCCCGACAAAATTTTGAACTTTCTTACAAAGCAAACCTGATAGACCTACATGCGGAAAAACTTGCATACCACAAATACTTTGTAAACGGCGAAGGCACCGTTACCATAACGCAAAAGGGCATAACATACAGCGGAACACGCAACAACGAAAATGTTGAAATGTTTTTTGATATTACCGCTGTGCCTTCATTCCCGTTTACCCCAAACGACTCTAACGATATGTTCTACGGCGAAAACTACTTTGGTTTTCAACCGAAAACGGACCGCCTGAAAGTTGTTAAATATATGCTTGTTGTGGAGGAACTTCACAACAGAGCAGACCCGATATGGAATAAATACAGCAAGGACGTATACAATGAAAAAACGTAAACTTTCCAACAAAGACGTACTGACCATAGTTGCACTGTGCATTGTTGTTGCAATAATTGTAACACTGGTGGCACTAAACTGGGATACATGCGAAAAACTGCTTGACAGTATGCTTAACGGCACGGAAATTGCAAAAGATTTTGTACAATCGTTACACTTTTGGGGAATGCTGATGCTGGCAATAGGCATTATGCTATGCTTTTTTGTGCCGATTTTGCCGGAGTGGATTTTGCCTATTGCCGCAGGTGTAGCCTATGGTGTTGTGTTCGGCACTATTTTTGCCGTAGTTTCGTTTTGGTTGGCAAGCCAGATTTTGTGGCTGTTCCGCAAAAATCTTATTATTATTTTGGGTAAAAAAGCGGAAGAAAATGCCAACACAATGAAAACACAAATACAAAACAGCAAACTTGGTATACACCGTGCTTTGATAATTGCCTATTGCGTACCGTTTTTTCCGTATTTGCTTATCAGTTCCTTTGCTATGGAGGGGCTGGACTACAAACATTACGTAATCTACACATTTGTCGGCCCGATTTGTTCAACGCTTATTACAGTTTTGTTCGGCAAAACAATGCTTACCACTTCTCCGGTGCTATCCGCAATTACAATGATTCTTCTTATGTGCCTTATTGTACTTGCATTTGTTTTCAAGCAACGCATTCTCAACTTTTTGTTTCGTCCGCAAACAACAAAAACTCCCGAGAATGAACAAAAAACCGACTTAACTTAGTTTTTTGCCGTAATTTATTGTACTAAAAAGTAGCTTTAACCTAAAGGAAATACGCCGTATGGTTTTTGACAAACGGAACGTAAAAAGGATGTAACTACGTTTACATTTTTGTACTTACAACGTAATTTGCCATTTTAAGTGGCAGAATAAATCATACTATAAAAGAAAAGTGAGAGCTATTTACTCTCACTTTTTTGTTGCCTTTGGTTAGTTTCGCCTTAAACGACAGCCTGCCGTATATTTACATTTTAACACGTTATTTTGCGGTTATTTGCTAATACGTATACCGTTTTTACCACAAAGTATGCTAAAAATATCAATCAGCAAAACGCTTCATAACTACAACACGTGTCTGGCCTGCGGGCACATCGTCAAAGCACAAAAAATCACCGTTAAACGTTGCGACCTGTTGATTATCAAACAAATCCAAAAATGCCTGTACGCCATCAACGCCCACGCCACCTTCTTCCGTCTGATAATGCATAGGTATTACAATTTGCGGTTTTATGCGGTCTACGTACCACTTGGCGCCCACTGCATCAACGGTGTATTTTCCACCTACCGGCACAAGCAAAACGTTTGTGCCTGCAAGGCTTTTTGCAAGTGCCTCGCTTTGTTCGCCAATATCACCCATATGCGCAATTTTTATGCCGTCGGTCAAAAAGGTAAAACAAAGGTTTTCGCCACGCTTTGTTCCTTGCGCATCATCGTGAAAGCACCTGAAAGACTGTACTGCCACGTCATCAACAGCGCAGGCAATTTCACAATCAATAACGCTTGGGTTGCCACCAAGTGCCTCCACACAGCAGTGGTCAAAGTGATAATGGCTTACCGTTACAAAATCAGTATGAAGGTGTGGCAAACAGTACCCTATTTTTTCACCTTCGTAGGGGTCGGTAACCACCGTTGTACCAATGTCACTTATTATACAAAAACACGAATGTCCCAAATATTGTAATCTCACAAAATATCTCCTGATGTTTTTTGTTTATTATAGTAGCAAGCAAAAGCGTTGTCAAGCGACAAATACCCCTAAAATATTGACAAACAGACATTTTGTGCGTTATAATATACAGGAAAAATGCGTAAACATAGGTTATACATACGGAGGAAGTAATGAAAACCTGGATACTGGACGAGCCCGGTAAAATACATATGGAAGAATACGCTCCTTCCGTTCTGACAGACGAAAACAACGTAAAAGTCAGAATAGAAGAAGTGCTGTTTTCCTCTGCCGATTACGAAATTTTTACCGGAGTAAACAAAAAACGCTATCCGTTTGTTATGGGAAGATATGCCGTTGGTGTGGTAAGTGAAGTGCTTGGCGGAGATACTTCAACTTTGAAAAAAATGGACAGAGTTGTTATTGAACCGATAAAACCGTGCGACCAATGCGAGGAATGCCTTGACGGTAAACACCACAAATGTGCCGAAATGGCGGAAATGGGCCACAACGTGAATGGATTGTTACAAAATTTTGTGGATTTGCCACGCTCTTTGTTGCACGTTTTGCCGGATAGTCTTTCCAACGAGGAGGCTTTGTACGTTGCCAATGTAGCTTTCGGCATAAACATAGCAAGTGAATTGAGCCTGCAAAAAGGCAAACACGTCGCTATTTTTTCCGACAGTAAAATAGGCTTGATTCTTGCACAAATTATTGCACACTACCAAGCCATACCGGTGCTTATATCTACACGCCAGTCTGTGCTTAACATTGCCGAAGAACTTGGCGTTTACTACTGTTTTAATCCGCTTAAAACAAATATAACGCAGGAAATACTTACCATTACCGGCGGAAGAATGTGCAAAAGTCTGGTTTATTTTTGCAACAGCGATATTGCTATTGACGATTTGTTTGATGTAGCCACCGTTAATGCCACTGTTTGCGTTTGCGGTTACGGAACAAGCAAAAACAAAATATCCGTTTCGCAAATATGCAACAAACGCCTTAATATTTTTAGCGTAAGCAACGGTTTGGGCAGTTTTACCGCAGCAATAAATTTGCTTGTTACCGGTACGGTTTCCGTAAAACAACTTATAGGCGAAACACTGCCGTTTGATACGCTTGACAAAACACTTGCAAAACAAACAACAGACAGTTTTGCAATGAAAGCAAAAATTATCAGAATTGATTAGTTTACAAAAAGCACAGGTAAATTGTCAAACTGAGCGCAACAGTGTAATTACAGATTAAATAAATCTGACGGGCTACCTTGTTTTTATATTGCAATTGAAAGAATAATTCACCATACCGTAAAAAATGAGTTCGGAATAAATCCGAACTCATTTTTAGTTTCTTAACCGTTACTATGGCAAAATTTTTCCGTTTTTAACCGGTTGTTCTTTTACCGAACATTGTTGCAAAAATGTCGGTGGCCTTATCAAAATTGTGTTAGATTCCGTTAACATTTTTGTTCAGTTTCTCCGTCTAAAAATTCACTTACGTTTTCGCCCCGCACCATGAGATTGTGCACCACAATAAGTTCTTTGAATTTGCTGAAATCTAAGTTGGTTACAATCATATCTTCAATGGTGTTTGGGCAATATTTAGCTACAACGTGTGCGTTTTTAACTAAATCCACGTTCAAAATGCATTGTCCCAATTTTGCAAAATTTGCAGGTTTGGCATCAAAACCTTTCGGCAAAAACGCAATGCGATGCGCATACAAAATGCCAAATGATGAACTTACAACACCGTATTCCGTGTTATAGCGTGCATAAATACGCATACTTCGGTTGGGATATGCGTTATAAACAATGCTGAACGGCGCACAGTAAGCCACCGTCAAATCTTCCCAGCGGTAAAACTTGCCAGCGCAAAACACACCCTTTTCGTTTATGCCCAAGCCACTGCATATACGTTGGGGATATCTTACAAAACAACATAAATCAATAACCGTAATTAGAACAACAGCAAGAAAAATGCGCCAATCAACAAAAATCATACCGACAATTGCGCCGACAAACACGGTAACAAATATGCCCCATAACCATTTTTTAGGTTTTACCAACATAACAAAATTGCCGTCTTTTATTTCTTGTTTTGTCAAAGATGTGTAGTTGTAGTTTAACATTTTTTGTCTCCTTTTCCCACGGGGAAAGCCCCGCAGGCAAGGGCTAACGGTTACGCGGTAGGCACAAGCACACTGGCACCGCCGTCCGTAACCAAAGTGGTAGGTAGCGTGCCGTCCCAAGTTTCAAGATAGGTGGCGTACTTCAGGTATTCGGAAATAACCTTTATTTCTTCCGCCGTTTTGCCGGTAAAATCAATATCGTAAACAATGCCGTCTTCCGTTGCCGTTTCCCTGATGGTAAAGCCAAGCATACGGGCAATTTCCACCGATTGTACCTTCACGGCTTTTGCTTCTGCTTCCGCAAGCATCAATTTTGCATCGGCGTTACCTTCGGCAGTTGCAACAACAGCTTGTGCCTGCAAACGAGATACTTCCAGTTCCTTTTCCGCTTCAATAATAGCTTTTTCCTTTTCGTATTCCGCCTTCAGTTTTTGTTGTTCGGCAATCATTTTTTCTTCAACGGTGTTTTCAAACGCATCTGAAAAATCTATATTTGTAATAACAACCGTAACAATATCCACGTAGTAATCGTGTGTTACAGAACTTTTAATCAATTCTTCAATATCAGGCGATACCGTAGAACGTGTTTCAATAATGCTCATTGCGCTCTTTTTGGAAAGTATTGTTTTGGCATTATCTACGGAAATTGCTTCAATGCGGTTACCGAGAAGTTCCAATCCGCCATAGTTGTTGGCAATATCAATGGCGTGTTGAGGCTGAATTTTGTACTGTACAACAAGGGAAACATCCATTGTTTGTGCATCGGACGAGTAGCACATTGTGGTAATGTTTTCCTGTTGCACTGTAGCATCGTAAATTACGTAGTCCTTGGCAAGCCAAAAGTCAAAGTATGTGCCCGGAGTACGGGTGTATTTTGCCTCACCCCACACCTTTACAACGGCAACCTGGCCGGGCTCTATGGTGTGAATACTGCCCGGAACGCACACCAACAGTAAAAACAGCACAACCGCCGAAACAATAAGTACGGCTTTGTTTTTTGTATTGCCTTTGCGCATACCGACAACAAACATGTAAGCAATTGTGCCAAGTGCTATCAACAGCACAACAGTAATAAGAACAGATAGTGTCATAATTTTTTCTCCTTTGCGCCAATCAGACGCTTTTGTATTATATTTGTTAGTGAAAGTAATCTTGCCTTGCAATAAAAAAGCCCATACGAAACGTTTTTCGTATGAGTCTTACCGTTTAATACTTGCCCGAGTTATCCGTGTTGACGAACAAGTACCACTTGCTTGTGGTGATTACTCCCTCAAACTATTACAGCAGAAACAAAACTATTTCCACTTACACTAATATTTTACCACAGTTTTTGGCGTTGTCAATACCCTTTTGAAAACTTTTTGAAAAATTTAACACAAACTATTTATGTTTTTGGGTTACGGACAATTGCAAAAAGCCGTTTAAGTGCCGTAGAAAAAAATAACCGCACAAAAACAGTAACACGTAATTGCCAAAACGCATACAATACAGCAAAAAAACAATAAGGAGCAAAATATCTGTGGCTACATATCTTATAGGTGCAAATGACGAACACGGTCTTAACCCGCCAACGTTGGGCAAACGCACACCCGTTATGCCGTATCTTAACGTGCCAATCTACGAAAACCAATTTAACCGCCCAACAAAAATAAAGTTTCTGGAGGCATGCTTGCGCCAGAATTTTGACGTTTATGACGTAAAACCGGAACTTACCGACATAAGCATAAGCCAACGTGTTGCACGTGTAAACCGCCAAAACCTTACCGCACTGGTAACATTTGGTTACAACGCTTTTGGCACAGGCAACACTTTTAACTCGGCAAACGGTTACAGTGCATTTTTTTCGGCACGAAACATCAAGGCAGAGCAAAGCCGTGCACTGGCAGAAGAAATTTACGAAGCTATCGGCAAAAACACAACTCAACGTGGGCGTGGCGTCAGCAATTTGGATATCGGCATGCTAAGCAACGTAAACTGCCCTTCGGCTTTGGTGGAGCCCGGCTTTATGACCTACTTTGACGAAGCCAAACTTATGCTTGACCCAGACTTTCAAACAAAAATTGCCGAAGACGCTTGCCAAGGCTTGTGCAACTATCTCGGCACAACCTACATCCCCCGTCAACTTGCCGTATACCCAACCGTTCGCCAAGGCAGTAGAGGTAATTTTGTTGCACTGTTGCAGTACCTTTTGTACCAAAACGGCTTTGTAACACTAAATGCCGACGGTATTTTCGGCACGCAAACGGCAAATGCAGTGCAAAGTTTTCAAAAACAAAACGGCCTTACGCCGGACGGTATTGCAGGGCAAAACACCTGGCGCACACTGCTTACTCTTCCGCCACGCCCAACACTGCAACAGGGCTCCACCGGCACTTACGTTCGCTATGCCCAAAACAAATTGCTTTCCAAACTGTACCCGCTTGGCAATGCAGACGGTCTTTTCGGCGCACGCACAACAACGGCAGTAAAGCAGTTTCAAACTGAAAACGCCCTTGCGCCGGACGGCATAATAGGCCCGGCAACGTGGCAAGTGCTTTCCCAAATTGGTGGCGGAAGACCACTTAACTGACTAAAAAACTTTTAACCGAAACCTGCAAAAAACATATTGAGGAAAAAGCGAAAAGAGATGTGAAAGAAAAACAAGGGCGACCGTTTCGGTCGCCCTGTTTGTTTGTATTATTTTAGGTTGTGTAATCTTGAAACTACACCTTTTGAGGTTTGAAACCTCGCTTTTCAATTTCCGAAACTACAACTTTCAACTGTTCAAAATATTACTTTCAAGCAGTTGTAAAGTGGAAGTAGTTCGTGGAAATTATTTTACAACAGCAGAATAAGTACCCATACCTTCATCGGTTAAAGTAAGCTTACTTAAATCAATAGTAAATGCAGGTCTAACTTCTCTTGACTGAGCATTCATTACCGCAGTTTCGGCGGTCAACCTTCCAAAATATGTAACTGACATACCGCTCATTCCCCAACTGTCTGCAGATGATCTCAGCCAAACATTTGCACTGCCATCAAGATTAAACATAGTGATAGTATTTTTACAATTCAATTTGGTTGATTCTTCATCATTGCAGCCAATAAAAGCAAGTACATCTTTTGCATCAAGCAAATATGCGTGTCTGCTTGATGTTTCTACTTCACCGTAATAATTCAAATAATATTTAACTGTACCAATGTCATCTGTTGCAAGAATATCAGCAGGAACATTAGAATCAAGTTCATATCCGGGATATGCAATTTCGCAATTTTCTTTTACATTAGTATGGTTGAAAGCACTTTGTGTTATTGATTTGTTTATAATCGCATCTTTAACTTTTGCATCTAATCCTGCATACCATGTGCTTTCAAGATAGGTATCAAGATCGCTGCCAAAATATTTCAGGAAAGAACCTGTTCCAACTGTTTCTGATTCGCCCCAACTACTAGAATCAGTATACCAGCACATATCAGTTACTTTTTCTTTTGCCCACAATTCTACATTGTTTCCGTCAACGCTGATTACAAGATACTCTTCTGCTGTACCGTTATTGTCGGTGTCAAGCAAAATCTTTGAACCTTTTGCAATACTAACTTGTGAAGGTACTGCTTCACCGCAAGGACAATCACCATTTGTAAAGTCGTGAACGTGCTTATCGTTTACAGCTTTGCCACCGTTTGCACCGCCTGTGCAGTGACCATATTCGCAAACGCCGTTTTCATCCCACTTGTGTTGTGCATACTGAGGAGCTTTGCCCTCAACGTATGTTGCGTTTTCGTTGCCTGCAAATATTGCGGCAACGGCATCCATTGTTTGGTGGAATTGTGCTCCTTCGCATACAACAAATTTGCCTGTACCAAACGAAACAAGTTCAGCTACAAATCCGTTTTCGTAATAGCAATCGTCAGGGTCAACTGCTGTAATCGTTAATTGACCTACTGCATCATAGTGCTTTACTGTATCGCTTTCAGCATTTATTGTTAAAGCAGTTTCTGTAGAATTAGTACGAATAACAACTTCTTGACCGCTTGCACTGCCGTTGTAAGTTACGCTGGTAATGTTTGTGTTTTCGCCGGCATCAAAACCAACGGAAATTGTTGGATTTGGATTGCTCCAACCGTCACCTGCATAGATAGAATATGCTTTGCTGCTTCCAGCCGTTGGAACGGCATCACGAACTACAAAGTAATCAATTTTGTTTTCAATTTCGCCGGCATCTGAATTGAGTTCATCAATTGGGAAAACGTAGGTTCCTTTTTCTTCATTAAGAAGAACAAAGCGCTTTTCACCGTTGTCCCAAGCGATGGAAAG
>JAZLJV010000008.1:0-10808 GCA_045618025.1 Clostridia bacterium | reverse complement strand
AGAAATACCCGTCTGAATAAATTCGTTAGGATAATCACGTGCGTACGGGTTGATAGGTTGACCGTTAATATCCATACGCATATCGGCAATAATCGGTGCACCACCGTCAATAGGTTCGCCCATACCGTTAAATACACGGCCGAGCATATCTTCGGAAACGGCAAGTTCCAAACTTCTGCCGAGGAAACGTGCTTTGGAGGAAGCAACCTGCAAACCTTGTGTACTTTCAAAAAGTTGCACTACGGCTCTGTCCCCGTTTACTTCCAAAACTTTGCCTTTTCTTATTTCACCGTTAGATTCGGTAATTTCTACAAGTTCGTTGTAACTAACACCTTCTACTTGGTCAACAAGCATAAGCGGTCCAACAACTTCTCTTATTGTTTTATATTCCTTAAACATTTGCCTCTCCTTTACTTATGAGTTCGCCGATTTCCTTACGGATTTCACGTGCGATTTCATCAAGTTTAGAAAGATTTTGTTCTTCAACGTATTTTGAACGGCCTATTTGTTCACGTACAGGCAATTTCAAAAGATCGTTGAGTTCCACATCGTGGTCAAGTGCCTCAGTTGCTTCATGATAGAAACCGAGAATAAGTTTCATCATTTTGTACTGCTTATGAAGGGAAGTAAATGTATCTACTTCGTGGAAAGCGTTTTGGTGCAGGTAGTCTTCACGAATGGACTTTGCCGTTTCCATTGTCAAACGGTCACGAGCGCCAAGTGCATCCATACCTACCAAACGGACAATTTCGTTAAGTTGGTTTTCTTCCTGCAAAACGTAGCGCAGTTCGTTCTTTAAGTCGTTAAAGTCATCTGCAACGTTTTCGTTGTACCAAGTTTCAAGCTTGTCATCGTAAAGTGAGTAGCTGGTAAGCCAATCAATAGCAGGGAAGTGACGCTTGTAAGCAAGAGCGGAACTTAAGCCCCAGAATACCTTTACAATACGCAGTGTACCTTGAGAAACAGGTTCTGAAAGGTCACCGCCCGGAGGAGAAACAGCACCGATTGCGCTTATTGCGCCGATAGTGTCTTCACTACCCAATACTTTTACGTAGCCGGCTCTTTCGTAGAACTCGGCAATACGGCTGGAAAGGTAAGCAGGGTAACCTTCTTCACCAGGCATTTCTTCCAAACGACCACTCATTTCACGCAAAGCTTCAGCCCAACGTGAAGTACTATCAGCCATGATAGCAACCGTGTAGCCCATATCACGGAAGTATTCCGCAATGGTAATACCGGTGTAAATACTTGCTTCACGTGCTGCAACCGGCATATCGCTGGTGTTGGCAATAAGAACGGTACGCTTCATAAGAGGTTCGCCTGTTTTCGGGTCCTTTAGTTCAGGGAACTCCAACAAAACGTCCGTCATTTCGTTACCACGTTCGCCACAGCCTACGTAAACGATAATATCGGCATCCGCCCACTTTGCAAGTTGGTGTTGAACAACCGTTTTACCGCTTCCGAAAGGTCCCGGAACAGCAGCCACACCACCCTTGGCAATAGGGAACAACGTATCAATAACACGTTGACCGGTAACCATTGGGAGGTCAGGCGACATTTTTTCCTTGTAAGGACGGCCACGACGTACCGGCCATTTTTGCATCATGGTAACCTTGCCGGCTTTTGCACCCTCAATTTGGGCAAGTGTTTCGGTAACGGTGTAGTCACCTTCACCCACCATCATTTTGATTGTACCTTCAACGCCGTACGGCACCATAATTTTGTGTACTACAATAGATGTTTCCTGAACCGTACCGATAATGTCGCCGGCAACAACGCTGTCACCCACCTTTTTGGTAGGAACAAAGTGCCATTTTGCCGTGCGAGAAAGTGCAGGTGCTTCAATACCCTTGCCGATACGGTCGCCACTGATTTGTTTAAGAACGTTAAGTGGGCGTTGAATACCGTCAAAAATACCTTCAATAAGGCCCGGTCCAAGTTCAACGGAAAGCGGTGCACCTGTGGAAACTACCTCGTCACCTACTTTCAAACCACTTGTTTCTTCATAAACCTGAATAGAAGCCCTGTCGCCACGAAGTTCAATAATTTCGCCGATTAACTTTTTGTCGCTTACCTTAACAACGTCATACATGTTAACGTTAGCCATATTTTCCGCAACAATAAGCGGGCCACTTACTTTGACTATTTTTCCTGTCATTGTTTGTCCTCTTTGTTAAATAGAATATCCACGCCAATGGCTTTTTCCACGTCACTTTTTATACCCATCATACCAAACCCGTTAGAGTTTGCAGATGTTGGAATAGGCACTATTGCCGGGAACGGTTTTGTTTTTGCTTTGGCAAGAACATCGGGAATAAGCACGGCAAGTTCTTCCGTTATGAAAAGAACGGCAAACTGTTCGTGTGAAAGTTTCCTGATAAGTGCCGTTGCCTGTTGCGCCGTGGTTGCATCATACACTTCCACGCCTACGCTTTTGAAGGCAAGCACACTGTCCTTATCGCCAATTACGCCAACTTTGTTATACATATAACTCCTTGACTTTTTCCTTTACCGTTTCTTTATCTACGCCGTTTTTTACGCAAATAAGAATGGTACGGATGTTGTCTATTTCGGTAAGTTTACTCATAAAATAGCAAATTACCGGTTCTACTGTAAAATTGTTTTTGCCTGCTACAAGTGTCTGACGCTTGTAGTCTTCTGCCAAACGTACGCCTTCGTTAAAGTTGCCTTTTTCCACCACTTTGGCAATTTCGGCAAGTTTGCCTTCAAATTGCGAATAAATAGTGCCTTCGTTTGCTAATGTTAACAAAGCAAATACGGAAGGTGCAACGTTACCACCTTCAGCAAAGCAGTCCTCGGTTATTGCAAGACCTGCACGCTTTAAGCGGAAGAAACACATAAGGTTTGCTACGTCAGCAGAAATTTTGAAATAATCTTTTACGCTTGCAATGTGACATCTTTTGGTGCGTTTTGCAAGGTCTTTGAACATTGCTCTATCCAAATAGTTATCAATAACCGACGGGGTGCGGTTGCCGTTTACAAATTCCAAATCAATGGCATTCAGAGCCCATTGCATCGGTTCGGGAAGTTCCCTGTAATCGTCAACTGCAATTTGTTCCCACATTTTACTTGCGGAGAGTAGTCCGCAACCGTAAAGGTTGGCAGGTTCTTCACGCATGTACTTACACTTCATCATTACCTTTGCGTTAAGATAGTCGTAACGCAAAAGGAAACAATCTGTTATTTGTGGGCTACAAGACATTTCGTTGAGGAAATTAACGGAAAGAGCCAGTTCGCTTTGCAGAATTTCTTCGTAGTCGTTGCTGTTTTCCACCGTTTTACCGTTACCGTAGCCACTTTCAACAAGTGAACGTACTGCAAGGTCCAACGATGAACTGTCGGCAAGGTGCAAAAACCTTTCTTTCGTCCACAATTTTGTGGTCAAAACCGCAACTCTACCGCCTGCATAGTAAGCATTTACAGCCATTTCGTTATTCTCCGTCAAAAATTATTTTTACCACCTGAGATTCGCAATTAAGTCTTGCTTCACCTACTATCGTGCCAATGGTAACGTTTTTTTCGTAACCGTTACCAACAAGTACAAAACCGCCTTCAAAGTTGCCGTATTCGGTAGCAAGTTCTACACCATACTTACTTGCAAGTGCATTGGTAAACACGTCGGCATCTGCCTTTGCGAATACCAGCTTTTCGCCTTTTTCGGCGTTTGCTTGCAAAAGTTTTTCCATAAGAGAGGCGTATTTTGCCCTTGGCATAGCAAGAATTTGCTTTTGTACTTCGTCAAACACGTCGGAAACAAGTTTTTGTTTTTGTCCCAGCATGTATTTTCTGCCGTTCATTTCAGCGTTTACGCTGGCACGGCGCAAAAGTTCCGCACTGTCGGCGACAAGTTTTGCTTCGGCCTTTTCACGTTCCGCTGATGATGCCTTTTCGGCGTCAGCCTTCAGACGTTCTGCCTGAGCTTCACCTTCGGCAAGTATTTGCTTTACACGTTCATCCGTGTCTTCGGCAATACGGCGAATGATATTGTCTTTTCCGTTTTCCATAGTTTTTCTCTCTTAAAAGTCTGTTTGTTATTAAATATTGTTAAGAAGAAGAATTGATACAACAAGTGCCAAAAGAGCGTAGGTTTCAACCATTGCAGGGAACATCATAACTTTACCGGAAAGTTCAGGGTGTTTAGCAACTGCCTGAATGGAAGAAACAGATGTTTTTGCCTGCATAAGTGCGGAAATAAGACCCATTATTGCCATAGGGAGTACAGCAAAGAACAAACTCCAACCTGCGCCTGCTTCAGCGCCTGCAAGACCTGCAATTTTGCTAAGACCCATAAAGGAAATAAGAAGGCCGTACAAACCTTGTGTAGCCGGAAGAAGAACCAAAATCAATACCTTTGAGAAAAGGCTTGGATCTTCGGCAAGTACGCCGTTTGCTGCCGAACCGGTGTTTTTAAGACCGATTGCGGAACCTGTGCCACTGAGGATTGTGCAAAGAGCCAATCCAAAAATACCAATTGCTTGAGCTGTCATTTTTAAGTCCTCCAAAACTTAATTTTTTTAAATTTTTTAATATTTTTTTACGTTGCAAAGCAACAAATAAAAAACTCTTTTGTGTGTACCCTTACTTTTAATGGGTAATGTAAGTGTGTTCCAAATCGCTTCCCAGCGGTGTAAACAACGAGCCTTCGCCGTCAAAGAATTTACCGAAGTACTCAACGTACTGAAGTCTTGCGTTGTGTACGTATGCACCCAAAACCGCAAGTGCAAGGTTAAACACGTGGAACAATACCAAAATAACTGCGCCGAACACGTAACCCGGTATGCCGATAGGGAACAGCATTTCGCTGACAATCTGGTTTATGATTGCACCGAATACCGCACCTGAAAGCATAAGACCGAAAATACGAACGTAGCTGATAACGTCGGAGAAGTAGTTGATTGTGCCGTACACTCCGCCGAAACCGCCCTTAAGTTTGCCGAACAAACCTTTGTTGTGACGGCCTGCCGTTACTGCAACAATAACAAGTGCTCCTGCCAAAATGTACAAACCTATGTTCATAAGTTTACCGTAAACGGCTGACTTGCTGAACGTATCAAGAGCTTGCAAGTGTGTCTGAGTAATAATATTTCCGTTAAAGCCTTCCAGCATGGTGGCAAGTTCCGCACTTGTAGCACCACTGTTTACCGCCTGCATGTAGGCTTTGCCGTTTTCAATAGCTTGCAAGTAGGACGCACTGCAAATCATATCTTTTCCGCAAGCGTACCAAGCAAGCAAAATCATAAGGCCGACAAAGAACACGAACCAAGGCAAGTTGTCAATAATTGCATCGGCAACTTTGTGTTGCTTTATTTGCTTCATAGCGTTGCTTACAAGGCCTGTCATTATGTGCAAAATACCCAAAACCAACGAAAGTGCCATGGTTACAATAGGGAATCCGCTTGGTGAAGGCAAAATCGGGTACCAACTGCGTGCGCTTTCGCCAAGCCACGGCGTCATATCCATAGAGAAGCAACTGCCAAACAAAAATCCCCAGAATATTGTGCCGAAACCGCAAATACCAATAAGCGTGGCAAGTTGTTTTAAGCCGGTTCTTTGTTTTATGCTTCTGCCAAACAGCAAGCCTGCAACGGCAAGCAACAAGCCGTAGCCTACGTCCGCCGTCATAAGTCCGAAAATCAGGAAATAGAAAATGGACATAAGCGGGTTAGGGTCCGGTTCGTGATAGTTTGGTGGCATGTACATATTGGTTACGCTTTCAAACGGAGTAACCAGTTTGTTGTTTTTGCAAAGAGTCGGCGCAGGTTCGTCATCGCCTATCTCGTCAAACTGCACAATAACGTTTTGTGTAACGTTTGTAAGTGCCGTTTGCACGTTTTCCGTCTCTTCGGTAGGCACGTAAGCACTCATTGCAAAGGTATAACCGTAGTCGTTCATACCCTTGCCGGCTTCCATTTCCTTTATGGAAAGGCTGATAAGATCGCTTACCATTTGCAAATCTTTTACAAGGTCAGCTTGCTTTACAATTTCATCCATAGCACATTGTGCTTTGGATACATAACTGTTTGCAATAGCTTGTTTTTCCGCATAGGTCACACGTGGAAGTACATTTCCTGTCACATCGGCACGGCGAAAACCGTACTTGCTAAGTCCTTCCCAAAGGGAAGACAAACTTTTGTGACAGTAAATGCCAACCAATGCTTCCGTTGACGTTTCGTTAAGTTTTTCCAAGCCAACAAGTTCTTCGTTTTCCCAATCACGTGCCAGAATGTCATAGTTTTCACGAGGCATAACGCCAAGTGCTACGTAGGTGTGTGCCGTATCGGCAAAAAACTCCGGTTTTATTTCCAGTGGCAAAAAGATTTTCAGTGTAGCAAGTTCCGCATCAATTCTTGCTTTTTCCGCAAGGGCCGAATTTGCCTCTTCCTGTTTTTCCAAAATTTTTGCACTGAGAGCAAACACTTCGTCTTGTTTTTTGGCAAAATTTTTGAAGTCGTCAAAACTGTACTCGTAACGTGGATATGCCGACGAAGGTGCAGGTATCTGAACCCGTGCATCTTTCGGCAGGCTGTTGTTTGTCTTATCTACCGTGGTAGTTATTACCTGTGCAACACGTTTGAGATAATCAACGTCTTCGCAAAGTTTTTCCAATGCAACACTGTCAACGTTTGGGGTTTCCAACTGTTCGCATTCGCCTATTTGTACTGAACCCGATTTTACCATTTCGTCAAGCAGTTGTTGCTTGTCGGCATTCATGGCTACCAAGGTCAGGCGACTCATTTTTACAATGGACATTAGTTAATCTTCTCCAAAACGGCTTTTACTGCCGCATCTTTATTTTTGCTGTATTGTGCTATTACGCTGTCAACTTCGGCTTTTAGTTTCTCCTCCGTTTCACGGCGTAGTTGTTCCGCTTTTTTTGTAGCTTCGGCTGTTTTAGCTACCATTTCCGCACGAATTTGCTCAGTGCTTGCCGTGCGGATTTTTTCCGCTTCGTCCTGTGCTTGAGCTACAATTTCCGCTTTTTGGGCTTCAGCCTTGGCAATTTCCTTTTCGGAAGCGTCTTCCGCTTCCACTATGGACTTGATTGCTTCAGTAATCATAGTTCCTCCTTTTCTATCTGTGCTATTTTTGCTACACGGCGTTCATGACGACCGCCGTCAAAATCTGTTGTTAAAAACGTGCTGACAATTATTTTTGCTTCTTCCAACGAAGTATACTTTGCACCTAATGCCAACACATTGGCGTTATTGTGACGACGGGAAAGTTCCGCCTCATCTGCCGTACGACACAGTGCACACCGCACACCCCTCACTTTGTTGGCAACAATGCTTACGCCTATGCCGGTTGTGCAGAATACAATGCCTTTTTCGCACTCTCCGTTTGCCACTTTTTGCGATGCAACATATGCATAGTCCGGGTAGTCACAACTTTCCGCACTTAAAGTCCCGCAATCACAAACGTCGTAGCCGTTTTGTTGTAAATACGTTGCCACCTGCGTTTTAAGTACAAACCCGCCGTGGTCGCACGCTAAACTTATTTTCATTTTTATACCCTAAATCAAATTGTTGCCGGCAGAACGCACCATGCGGTTAAGAATGCTTACCGACAAACTGCTTTTTGACGAATAACTTGCCAGAATGTAGTCGTAACGTTTTTCCAAAGTGCGAAGTGCCTCAAACAAGTTGTGTGCCACTTCTTCATCGGTTTTGCCAAGCAAAAAGGTATTACGGTTGCCGTATTCACTCGGATTTTGCACAAGCAAAACGGGATTTTTGCCCTGCATAAGCAAATTGTCATAAAGCCGACACAGTTTTTGTACATCACCGTCGGTTTCCAAAACCATAGGAACGGCCGGTGCATAGTGCTTGTAACGAACTCCGGGCGAATTGACTTTTTCCGCAGGGTTTGTAACCACACGCACACTTTTGCCAAGCACCTTTTCAATTTGCTGAGGCGTTACAATGCCCGGACGCAACACAAGCGGTTCACTTCCGGAAAGGTCCAGCACGGTAGACTCTATCCCAACGTCGCACTGCTCTCCGCACAGTACAGCATCAATTTTGCCATCCATATCTTCCCTTACCGTTTGCCAATTGGTTGGACTTGGCCTACTGCTTGTATTGGCACTTGGCGCAGTTACCGGCACTTGACACACTTTCAAAAAATCTCTTGCCTGTTGTGAAAGTGGCATACGCACGGCTACCGTATCCATACCGGCGGTAACGCAAGAAGGGATTGTTTTTTGCTTTGGCAATACCACGGTAAGACTGCCCGGCATAAATGCATCAATTATTTTTTCCGCATCGGGGGAGAGACGCTCGGCGACGCAATCAATTATTTGCTGTTTGCACCACACGTGCACAATAAGCGGATTGTCGCTTGGCCTGCCTTTTGCGGTGTAGGTTGCTTTTACGGCGTTTTCGTCAAAGGCGTTTGCGCCCAGACCGTACACCGTCTCCGTAGGAAAGGCAACAAGTTTTCCGTTGCGAATAAGTTCGCCGGCAAGTTGCAAATCAGCATTGTTAAAATTGAGATATTTTGTAACCATTGCTAAACCGAAAACACATAAGAACTTGCAAAAGGGCATAATTTACCCTTTTGTAGACTATTACTAAACGATTATATCACACTAACTTTTATTTGTAAAGGCGGTACAGGTAAGAAAAATAAACTTTTTTAATAAAAAAGACCGCAATTTAAGCGGGAGCAAAATTACAGCGTTATAGGCGTTACAAAAAACTGCAAACATGCCGGAATACCGACTTTGCAAAATACCAAAGACCGTTCAGTTGTTTTGTTTGTAGTAAATAAGAGCGTTGGCAAGTTGATCGGGACAAGACGTAGACTTAAAACCACACTTTATGCCCTGCAAACGTTCAATAACTTCGTCAATATCCATACCTTCAACAAGTTTGCCCAAGCCTTGCAAGTTTCCGTTACAACCACCCAAAAAAGATACGTTATGCAGTTTGCCGTCCACCACTTCAAAGTTTATCTCTCGTGAACATGTTCCTTTGGTTACGTATTTCATTTTGTTTCCTCCATAAAATAACCGCACAAGTTACGCCCAAAAAGGCGCCTGCGGTGTTTGCAAAAAAGTCGTTTATGTCACATACACGTCCGGGCAAAAAATATTGTGCACCTTCAGCCACGGCGGAAAACCCGACTGCCATAAAAAACGACATAAACATTTTGTTTGTTACCAGCGCCAGCAAAAACGCAAACGGCATAAACAACAAAACGTTTTGCAATGTATGTGAAACATTATACCCCACTAACGGATACATTGTCAACACAAGTTTGCTTGTTGGCAGAGTAAAAAGCGGATAAAACAACACAAAGCACAGCCACGTTGCATAAAAAAACAAGCAAATACGGTACTTACGACGAAAAAATAGCACAATGCAAAACGGCGCAGACACCGCAAACAACAGCAATGCCTTGCGCAAAAACATAACGTAGCCCATACAGTTAGTATAAGCTGTTTTTACAAGGTATATGCCAAAACAAACAATACAGCAAAGCCAAACGTCCGACAAGCCACCTACAGCAAAAGCACAACAATACCGGCCATCCGTTAAAAGCGCAAAATGCGCACATTACAAATGCCAATAAGCCTGAAGAAATATATTAAAACACCGTCAAAAACCGTACACGTAGTGCAAAATTCGTAAAAAAAGCAAACAAAAAGTCCCGCAAAAATGCAGGACTTCCTTTGGGGTTTTAGTTAATCAGAAGAACAAAGGTCTCTTTTTCATTACAATAAAGACAATATCCAAAATCCAGCCGATACCAAGACCGTATGCAAGCCAAACAACACCGAGAACAATCTTAATAATGTCCCCTTCCATAATGCCGTCAAGCAAGCGAATTGCACCAAGAACACAATCAGCTAAAACTGTAATAAGCACTTGTGCAATCCAAGGTAATTCCAAAAACCAATTTGCAAAACTCTTTTTTTCTGCCATAGTAAGATACCTCCTTAAATTTGTATATTGCTATATACTGCAATTATTATATACTGTTATAGCGCAAAATGCAATACATTTATTAAATTTTTTCGTCATTTACCACAATTATTTTTTTGCCGATACTTTGCAAAAACTTTTTGAAGTCATTTGTTGCCAGCACCACCGTCATTGTGTTGTCGCACGGGTGAAATTTTACTTTGTCGCTGTTCCACACTTGGTTATCTATCAGCAATGGCGCATGGTATCCGTCGGCTTTTTCATTCAAAAAAGCAAATGGAGATACACTCCCCCTGTGCACGCCCAAGTCCTCCAACAGTTTTTCTTCAGTGGCAAACTCAAACTTGGCGCAAACAACATATCTTGCCAGCCCACGCATTTCCGCACGCTTGTGAAAAGGCAACACTACCAAATAATAGTTGTCGCTCTTTTTGTCCTTTACGTACAAACTTTTGCATGCCATACATCCGTCAACGTGTATTACAATGCGAGATTCTTCCGTTGTTACCACCGCTTGATGATGCATCAGTTGATATTCTATTCCCAATCCGTCCAAATATTCCAATACTTTGTTCATATTGCTATTGTACAACAAAAAACAAAAACTGACAAGGAAATTATGTGACCGACAAAGGATGAATGATGAATTGTGCAACGTTGAGTGGAATGCAAAATTGTCATTCCGAATTGCCATGTCGCTAACGCTACTCGCAATGACAGTTTGTTGGTAAGACTAACAAGTGATGATGAAGTGTAAAACGGTTTGGTAGAATTGTCATTCCGAGCGAAGCCGAGAAATCTCATCCTTGTTCAAAAGGTAGAGATACACTCCACTCACTTCGTTCGGTCGGTATGACATAG
>JAZLJV010000007.1:0-19835 GCA_045618025.1 Clostridia bacterium | reverse complement strand
CGTTGTTCAGAAAAGCTCTTAACGAACTTGGTTATACCGAGTTTGATGAAGCACTTAACGGCCCAAGTGCATTTGCTTTTGGTACTACAGATGCTGTTGCTCCTGCAAAAATTGCAGTTGAAGGCATTAAAAAGTACAATGCAATGCAAGTAAAATGTGGTATGTTTGACAAGAAATATGCCGATGCCACAGTTGTAGACGCAATGAGCAAAGTTCCTGGAAGAGAAGCACTTCTTTCAATGCTTGTTTGCGCACTTCAAGGCCCAATTCGTGGTCTTGCAGTTTCCCTCAATGCTCTTGCTGAAAAGCGTGGTTAAGCTAAGATTACCCTTGTAAATATCTTGCAAAAACAAAAAAATAAAAAATAATTAGGAGATACTTAAAATGGATATTCAAAAATTTCTCGAAGAACTTGACAGTATGTCTGTTCTTGAACTTAACGATCTTGTAAATGCTATTTGTGAAAAATACGGTGTTAGCGCTGCTGCACCTGTTGCTGCTGCCGGTGCCGGCGCTGCTGCTGTTCCTGCTGCTGAAGAAAAGACAGAATTTGACGTTGTTTTGAAGAGCGCAGGCGCAAACAAAATTGCCGTTATTAAGGCAGTTCGTGAAGCTACAGGCCTTGGCCTTGTTGAAGCAAAAGCTCTTGTTGAAAAAGCTCCTACCAACGTTAAAGAAGCTCTTCCTAAGGAAGAAGCAGAAAAACTTGCTAAGGCTCTTCAAGAAGCAGGCGCTGAAGCTGAAGTTAAATAATAGCTCAACACATTTATGTCAAAAACTCTCTTGCAAATGCAAGGGAGTTTTTTGTTGCCAAAAGTCTTAAAGCACAACACGTATCGGTATTTTGATGTGTTAAAAGTGCTTTTTATTGCAAAAGCGCAACGGCATTTTGGTTGGCACGGTTTTGATTTTGTTGTTAGTAATTGTTTGATAGTATTGTTGTTTGTAACTACTAAGGTGGTTTTGGGTGGCAGTGTGCGGTGCTATTAAAACAGTTATGGTTATTATGCAGGCATAGTGGTAAAAAATGTTGCTACGGTATGCGTTTTGTGATAAAATAGCTTTGGGTGAAAAATGAGCTATTATTACAAACTTTCACAACATCATACTCAGCTTGTAAAAAACTGCATTGCAACGCTTAACAGCCTTTCAGTGCCGTTTTCAGACAGCATATTTTTTAAGTATAACGGAGGGCACACCAAGTACGGTTCGTGCCGTGCTCAGCGTTACAAAAAAACAACGCCGTGCGACTACATTATTACCATCAACAAATATATGGTAAGTGATGACGACTTTGTATGTACCGTTTACCACGAACTTTTGCATAGCATAAAGGGTTGTGACAACCATGGCCCTGCGTGGAAAAATTACGCCGGAATTGTATCGGAAAGCCTTGGTGTATCCATAACACGCACAAGCACGCATCAACTTATGCCACAGGCATACAATACTGCGCGTGTACCTAGGCGCTCTGCTACAAAACCAAAACCCGATTTATTTGTAATTTGTCCGTTATGTGGAGAAAAATCGCCTGCACTTGCCAGACATTTGCATAAAGACGGCACAACCGACTACTACTGCAAAAATTGCAAACGCCCTATGTTTTCTGTTTTGCCAGTATGCGAATTGTCTGCGCTTGCGCCATCTGCAAGACACCTGCTTGTGCAACAAAAAATAGCCGACGGTGCTGTTTTTGACGACACGTTATACACTTATTTGTGTTTTTTGCAAGACGACGACGTAAACAATTTGGTGCTTTACGTATTGCAAACGCACGTGTGGACGGAAAAATTGTTAGCTCAAGTTAAGTATTACATGCTGACTTCTTCCACAAAAAAGCAAATTTGTCGCAATTACGTAAGTGGTGCGTACAACAGCAAAGTCACCACAAAACAGCTTGCTTTGGCACTGGAAAAACTGTTGTTTCGCACGGCTGATTTCAAAAAAGCTCAAGCATACACCACAAAACTGTTTGACTAAAGTTTAGTGTTTTTTCAGGGCGTTTGCACGGCATTTTGTCTGCATGTATTATTGTAAAAAAACAATACGGTGCATTGGTACTGTTAAAACGGCGTTTTACAAACTTTTATTGTAAAATTTTACATTTGCTTGACACGATATATAAAAATACTGTAGAATAATCTAAACGGCGATTGCCGATAACGGAGGATACCCTATGAATCAAGTTTACGAAGAAGCTTTTCAGGCATATAGTAGTGCTACTGAATTACTTGGCCAAATGCTTACTGCTGCAGCAACGGTAGAACATCAGGACAGCGAATTTTGTCAACGTGAATTAGCAAAATTTGACGTTATGTTGCAGTATTCATTGTTGCAAATTGCTGTTGCAGACGGCTCTTTGAAGGGCGAAGAATTGGGCTTTATTTACGATATTGCAAAATACGGCGACTACTGTAAGTATTTGCAAGCAATTTCCAATAAACCTATCACTTGGGAGGTAATTTACGGCACTGAGGAATCCGGCTTGCAGGAATTGCTTGCAGGCACTGACGAGGCCATGATTGACCTTGGTGAAAACTTTATCAGAGTGTTTGCTTTGCTGGATATGGCCGACAAAGATACCAGTTATGCCAATCTTATGATTGAGTATCTGGAAAAAATTGTATTTGCTACAATGTATTCTGACGGAAAGCCGGAGGAGGCAGAACTTAACAACGGCTGTCTTGTTTTATCCGTGTTCCACAACATTGCACAAATTGTTGCAAATCAACAAGCTGAAGAAACACAATGTGCTTCTTCAACAAGCAAAAAGTCCCTTAAAGACTACTACGTAAAAAAAAACTGATTAACGCCAAATCAAGACGGTTGGTTGACTACGATAACAAGGAAAAAGCACTTGTTTACATAGAGACAAACCGTGGAACCGGTTCAGGCTTTATGATTACCGCCGATGGACTGTGTTTTACGTGCAACCACGTTGTTGACGGCGCAGAGGAAATTTTTGTACGGCTGATAAACGGCAAAAACGAAAAAATTGTTTGCAAGGCGGAGGTAAAATATGCCGATGCCGATGAAGACTATGCCATTTTGCAAGTTTGCGATTTGGACAGTTGTTACTACTACAAATTGGAAACGCACTACGATTCACTCTCTGCCGGAGATGACGTTGCAGTGTACGGTTTCCCGTTTGGAGCTGATCTTAACGAAGACGTAATGGCATTGGAACCGTCTCTCGCCAAAGGTTATATTGCTTCCAAAAACACTATAAACGGTCGCACGTGTTACTTTTTGGATATTCGTTCTGCACCCGGCAATAGCGGTGGCCCGGTATTCTCCATCAAGTCGGAAAAAGTTATCGGCTACTTGTGCGGTTCATACGGCAATAGTCGTTCGGACATTATCTATATAAGAACGCTTAAGACATTTATTGATAAACTTGTATAATATCAAAACAAACAAAAGGACTTCTTATTTACGAAGTCCTTTTTTGTTATTCAAACTTTGTTTTCAGTTAAACAGCGATGGTAATTCCACGCCAAGCAATTCCAATAGTGTTTTTACAAAAAACACGGTTAGCACAACAATAATTATCAGTTTTACACCTTTTACTCCTTTGTTTACAAAAAACTTTGTTCCAAGATAGTTGCCCGCTACGCCAAACACACCGGCAATAAGCCCCAGTGGCAGTATAAGCAATCCGCTTATGATAAACGTTACGGTGGATGCTACGTTTGTGGAAAGGTTTACAACCTTGGTCATACCGTTGGCGTCCTTCAGACTTACACGGCACAGTGAGGTAAACACAATAATAAGAAATGTGCCTGTGCCAGGTCCTATAAAACCGTCGTAAATGCCAAGCGCCAAGCTGAACGCACACGCAATGGCAATGGTGGTTTTTTCGCTGAAAGGCTCTTTTAACGGAAGTTCCGGCAACGACCTTTTTTGCAACACAAACAATGCTACAAGCGGTATTATTGCCAGCATAATTATTTTGAATGTGTCCTGATTGGTAATGCTGTTGCCAAGCAGTGTACCCAAAACAGAGCCTATAACGGCAAACGGTACGCAAAAAAGTGCAATTTTCCAGCGCACGTACCCTTGTTTTGCGTAACGGTAGGTGGCAAGTGACGTACCCATAAAAGCACTTATTTTGTTTGTTCCACGTGCCAGAGTAGGCGGTAAGCCGGCTATCATGTAGGCAGGTAAAGAAATCAATCCGCCTCCGCCTGCAACGGCATCAATAAACCCTGCCAAAAATACCAGCGGTGCAATTATTGTTAATTTTAGTAATATTTCCGAAAATGGCATAGTAACAAAATTATTTAACTAAGCAATGCAAATTATGCATAGCTGACAAACTATTCTACAATTACAAAAACCGTGGTGGAAATTTCCGCATAAAGTTTAACTTGAATTGTATACTTGCCGGTAGTTTTTATGGCTTCTTTCAGTACTATTTGTTTTTTGTCTACGTTGTAGCCCATTTTTACAAGGCCATCGGCAATTTCCTTGCCGGTAATGCTACCGAACATTTTGCCGTTTGCCCCCTTTGAAGCGGTAAGGTGCAATTCCTTGTCCTTCATTTCTTTAGCAAGAGCATTTGCGTTGTCTTTTTCCGCTTGTTTTTGCTTGGCAACCGCCTGGTCGTGAATAGCCACGCTGTTTATTGTATCGGCAGTAGCAAGAGTTCCCAACCCCTTTTTCAGTAAAAAGTTGTGCGCATAGCCATCGCTTACGTTAACAATTTCGCCCTTTTTGCCCTGTCCTTTAACATCCTGAAGTAACAATACTTTCATTTTTTATTCTCCCATAGTTATGTTACGTTAATTATACATCACTTTTGCTTGTAAGTCAATGTTAGGTGCGTTGGTTGTGAGTAAAAAGCAAAAAAACAGTCAATACTATTGTCAACGGAGGTATTTTTATGAAAAACAAACAAACTATCAACTGTGACGTAAAAGCATGCAAGTATCACGACAACACCGATTGCTGTTGTTGTCTTAATGCTATTACCGTTTCGCCAAGCAAAGATTGCAAAACTGCTCACTACTGTGCCAACTACGTGGAAAAGTAGTTTTCAAGGCAAATTTGCCCATTGGTAGCGGTACCTTTGGGCATTACATATTTTTGATTGTGCAAAACTGTTTTAACGCTTGACACTTTTATCATAAAAGCATACAATAAAATTGTGCAAAAGAAAACACGTAAGGGGGTAATTATGTTAAACCAGACTCACGGAACAATCAAAATTTTTGCAGGCAATGCCAGTAAAAAACTTGCACAAAGCATTTGCGAAAAGCTTGGGATGAAACTTGGCGAAATAGAGGTGGGCAAGTTTAGTGACGGAGAAATTGCCGTAAACATTCAGGAGACTGTGCGTGGTTGTGACGTATTTGTTGTACAATCCACTTGCAATCCTGTAAACGATAATCTTATGGAATTGCTGATAATGATTGATGCATTCAAACGTGCTTCGGCACGTAGTGTTGCAGCGGTTATTCCGTACTTTGGGTATGCCCGACAGGATCGCAAAGCACGTGCACGTGACCCGATTCCCGCCAAACTTGTTGCCGACTTGTTGCAAACCGCAGGCGCAGACAGAGTGTTGACGATGGATTTGCACAGTACTCAGTTGCAGGGATTTTTTGATATTCCGGTGGATAACCTTATGGGTATGCCGGTGCTTGCAAACTATTTTAAAGAGGAAGGATTTGATGGCAACAACCTTACCATTGTAAGTCCCGATGTAGGCAGTGTGGCACGCTCCAGAAATATGGCTAAACGTTTTGATGCCCCTCTTGCCATAATTGATAAACGCCGTCCAAAGGCCAACGTTATGGAAGTTATGAATATTATCGGTGAAGTAAACGGCAAAAATTGTCTTATGCTTGACGATATGATTGATACCGCCGGCACAATTTGTCAGGGTGCACAGGCTTTGCACGATAACGGCGCAGAGCAAATTATTGCTTGTTGTACGCACGCAGTACTTTCAGGACCGGCAATTGAACGCCTGAGCAATAGCAAAATTGACCGTTTGGTTGTACTTGATACTATTGATATTCCGGAAGAAAAAAGAATTGGCAAAATGGAAATTGTATCAATTGCGGATATTTTTGCCGATGCAATTGACCGCATTTACACCGATTTGCCGGTTTCCAAATTGTTTGAATAGTTTTTTACCATGCAAAAACGCAGTACGTTACCACGTATTGCGTTTTTTGTTTATTTTAAGTACAATACGGCAATACTTTCAGTATGAAAAAGACATTTTTAACGTTGCTTTGGGCAGGTATTGTATTGGCACTGCTTGCAGGTATTTCACCTAAGCCTTTTGTAAAGTATTTGCCGTGGCTGTCCCGCAAGGCGGAGAGCGTTACACTGTTTTGCCTGCAATACGACGGTGACTGCGTGGAAAGCGGTTGCGGTAAAATTGTAAGTTGCTTGCCTGCACAGTTACACCAAACCTTGCAAAAAGTTGGCAATGTGCAGGGCGCAAGTTTTTCTTTTGAGGGAAGTATATCTACCGCCGAAAAGATAGCCCAAAAACTAAAAACGCAAAATGTAACCAAAATTACGTGTGGTAATATTACCACGTTGTGTGGTTACAGCCAACTTTTTAGCGGTGGCGTAAATATTGACGGAAAAACGGTTAACGTGCAAATTGCATATTGCAACGGAATAGTTACGGTGGGTAGTCCACTTATTCTGGGCAGTTACTGATTATTTGTCACAGAAAATACCAAAACGCATCAAATAAACAGCACGTGGCAACGTAAAAATGCTAACACGTGTTGTTTTTTTGTGCAAAACTAAATTGCATAGTATTAAAAAAACGGTGATTGTCAACACTTATACAAAACAAATAAGGAGAAAAACCATGACAAATAACACACCTAACAATTTTGTAAGATTTCTTCGCAACAATACTGCGCTTTTAGTAATAATTTTTTGCGTTCTGGCAATAAGTGCAGTGGTAATAGTTGCGTCTTTTTCACAACCTTCTACAACGGTAGTAACCAAACCGGATAATGAAGACAACAAACAAGCACAGCAACAGCCGGAAGACACTCAGCCTACAATAACTACGCAACGTGTTTTCTTTGGCAGACCTGTTGACGGTGACGAAATAACAATGGAGTACTCGGACCTTAACGAAGTTATGTTTGTTTACAACACAACGCTGGGGCAATGGCAAACACACCGTGCGCTTGATATTAAAGCAGAGGAAAACAGCGATGTGGTTGCAATGTTTGACGGCACCGTTGTTGACGTAGGCGAAACTTTCGGCTACGGCAATACGGTAAAAATTGACCACGGTAACGGCGTTGTAGCAACTTATGCAGGTCTAAATAACGTACATGTGCTTAACGGACAAACAGTCAGCAAAAATGATGTGATTGGTACTGTAGGTACAACGGCTTCTTACGAATTTGCCGACGGCGCACATTTGCATCTGGAGGTTACCGAAAACGGCAATACCGTTAACCCTTTGCCGTATGTACAGGGCGAAGTTTACCGAGAGATTGAAGTGACTTCTGCAAAGTAGTAATGTAACAAATACTAATGCAAATAATTATTATTGAAACGCAATAGTATATGCGGTACACAATATAAAGTTTTGCGGTTCGGCAATTTTGGGGTCCGGTGTTAGTAAACGCCGGACTTTTTTATAGTGGCTTTATGACTTTTTCCTTTTTACCTATCTTTCAACAATCTTTTACATAAATGCACATAACTTTGGCGCTACAATGCCGTTATGGTAGTGTACGTAGAGTGGGTTATTGCCGACAATATGTTTTTTGACTGTCTGGTGCTTTATGTTGCCTGCAAGACGCTTAGGCAAAAGGCTGTCTGGTGGAAGATAATTCTGGGTGGAGTGGTAGGCACGGTTTGTGCATTTGGTGCCGTTTTGCTTAGCCGTTTTTGGAGTTTTGCTGTAAAACTGCTGTGCTTGCCGATAATGTCTGCCGTTTGCACAAACAAGCAGGTGCTTATGCATATGTTACTTGTTGCGCTTTATACTTTTTTGCTGGGAGGAATAATTGTCGGCATATTTTTTCTTAAGCAACAACCGCTTGACGTGCAAGGCGGAAGTTTTGTTTACAGCGCAAATGTGCCTTTGGGAGTATACGGCTTGGCAGTGGCGGTATTTGTGTGGCTGACGTACATTTTTGGCAAATATGTAAACAGTCAGCGCAAACTAAGCAAGTATTACCGCAAAGTTGTTGTGCATGCCAATAAAGATATAACCGCCGTAGGCTACGTTGATAGTGGCAACACGCTAACATTTTGCAGTGTACCGGTGTGTTTTGTAAGTACAAAAAATTTGCAATTGGAAAGATATTTTTCGCAAAACCGAAGTAAAGCTGAAAATGTATTACTGCAAACGGTAAGCGGTAAAAGCAACGTTTTGGCTTTGCCGTGTGAACTGACGGTAAACGGCGTGCGCCAAAAAGTTTATCTTGCCCAATCACAAACAAATTTTTATGCCGATATACTACTTAATGCTTTTTTGGAGATTGACTATGAAAATGTTGAAACTATTACAAAAACTTATTGAAAAGTTGTTTCTTTCACAACAAACAGTACAGTATATTTGCGGAAACGAAGCTTTGCCACTTCCCTTGGAAGCGGACGAAGAGGCACTTTTGGTGGAAAAGGCATCTCAAGGTGAGGAGAGCGCCAAAGATAAACTTGTGGAACACAATCTTCGTTTGGTGGTATTTTTGGCAAAAAAGTTTGAAAGTACCGGTATTGATATGGAAGACCTTGTTTCCGTAGGTACAATAGGTCTGATAAAAGCCGTAGGAAGTTTTAAGGCGGATAAACAGATAAAACTTGCTACTTATGCCAGTCGTTGTATAGAAAACGAAATACTAATGTACATTCGCAAGCTTTCTCGCAGAAAAAACGAAGTAAGCCTTGATGAACCGCTTAACGTTGACAGTGAGGGCAACGAACTGTTGCTTGGTGATATTTTGGGCACGGACAGCGACAGCGTTTACTGCGCTTTGGAAGACAAGGTAGAAAGAGAACTTTTGGACGAAGGACTTTCGCACCTGACCCACCGTGAAAAACAAATTATACAAATGCGGTTCGGCCTGGACGGCGAGGAAGAACGAACACAAAAAGAAGTAGCCGATTTGCTTGGCATTTCACAATCGTACATAAGCCGTCTGGAAAAGAAAATTATCAGCCGACTAAAAAAAGACATAGGCAAAATGGTGTAGCGGTTTTTGCAACACGTATGCGCCAAATGGAAATGTTTTTACGTATTTTACAAGCTACAAACGCAACTTGTGCAAAAAAATGCCCGTACCTGAAGTACGGGCATAAAAAATGCAAAGACTGTGCATCCCACGTTGACATACACTGCCGAAACGGCACCCAAGTAGGTGGCTACTACAAAGCAACCTTGTGGCACACGCTTGATGCCACTTAGTGCTGCTACGTTCCCATCCTGACACGGTTCATGGCTAAGCGTTGCACAAGACCTTGTTATCAACACTCCTTGCTTGTTCCGGCTTTCCACAATGTAAGCCTCCGTGGGCATTCACCCCTGCTGTAGCAGGTTGCAGGTTACAGGGCACTGCTGACTCCCCGGCTAGCACAGTAAAGCTATTATACATCTTTTTTTGCTTTTTTGCAACAGTTTTGCATATTTTTAAGTTTGTCGTAGTTTGTCGTTGACTTGTTTTGCGAGGTGGTGTAAAATATTAGCAAAGGATGGTGCCAAAAAATGCTTTCTGAAAAAATTGAACGCATAAATCAGCTTGCACGCAAAAGCAAAACTGCCGAAGGCCTTACGGAACAGGAAAAAGCCGAACAACAGCAACTGCGCAAGGAATATATTGCCGAGTGGCGACTGGGGCTTATTCAAACGTTGGACAACACCTACGTTGTTGACGAAAAAGGCAACAAACGCAAAATAGAAAAAAAAGGACAAAAAATGATATGAAGCAAATTATTGCTAAAAAACATGTCAGCATTGAACTGGGCTGGCTTATTGTTGGTTTGCTTATTGCAGGTGGTGGCGTAAGTAACTTTTTTATGCAGACAACATCGCAAATTGTAACGGTAACAATGGATATTCTCGGCGTTACTGCAATGGCTGTCGGTGCACTTTGTGTTGCGTTTGGCATTGTTTTGCTTTGCGCACCAAGTGTGTGTGTTTACCGTATTGACGACAACATTACTTACCACACCGGTGCAAAAAAATACACGGTAAAGGCAAGCGACATAGTTGACGTGGAACTGCTTTCTCCACGTGACCGCAAAAAGCAACACGGTCTGCTTGTTTTAACGGTAAAAACTGCAGATGGCAACAAACGTGCCCTTTTGAACGTCAAAAACAAAACCGAAGTATTAAAAAAGATAAAAAGTATTGCCATTGAAGGCGCCAACTGATACAAATTTGCACATATGTCAATGTGTACACGTGTACATACTGCAAATGTCAACAGCAATTTTGTTTGCATAGTGGCGCAAAACGTTTGCCAAAAATATAATTATTTGTTAAAATAATTGCATAAAACTTAACAAAAACGTTTGAGTAGGGACAAGACTGCAAAAAATCTGCCGTAAGCGAGTGTGGGACGGTGCAAGCCACGTGGTAAGAATTCGCAAGCCATCACCCTGCAAGTTGAAAAGGTAAAAATCGTTTGCGGTGAGTAATCTTTTTCGGGAAAAGCCATCCGTTATTGGCAAAACAAGGCGCATTTATGCGCGAAAAAAGGTGGTACAGCGACACTTACTCCAACGAATAAAAGAATTCGTCGGGGACCCAGTATTTACCCCAACGAATAAAAGAATTCGTCGGGGACCCTGTGGGGGAGTTCGCCCTTTGCTATTTGGTAGCATTGGGCGTTTTTTTATGGGATAATTATTTTTAGACCGCTTTTCAATTTACAACAATCTCACTTTTTCAAAGGAGTAAAACAATGGGCAAGTACAAAAAAATTTCAACCAGTATGAATTTTGTTGAGCGTGAACAGGAAATTTTGAAGTTTTGGAAAGACAACAAAATTTTTGAACAAACCGTGGCAAAGGGCGACAAATCCTTTACCTTTTTTGACGGTCCGCCTACTGCAAACGGTAAACCGCACATCGGACACGTTTTAACACGTTCCATAAAGGACCTTATTCCACGTTACCGTGTTATGAAGGGTTACCATGTTTTGCGCAAGGCGGGCTGGGATACTCACGGCTTGCCTGTAGAGCTGGAAGTAGAAAAACTGCTTGGCATTGACGGCAAAAAACAAATTGAAGAATACGGCATTGAACCGTTTACCAAAAAGTGCAAGGAAAGCGTTTGGAAGTACCTTGGCGAATGGGAACAACTTTCCGACCGTGTTGCTTACTGGGTAGATATGGAGCACCCGTATGTTACTTACGATAACAACTATATTGAATCGGAGTGGTGGGCGCTAAAAACCATTTACGATAAAGGGCTTTTGTACAAGGGACATAAAATTGTGCCGTATTGCCCACGTTGCGGGACGGCGCTGTCTTCTCACGAGGTGGCACAAGGCTACAAAGACGTAAAGGAAAAATCCGTTGTGGCAAAGTTTCAAGTTGTCGGTGAAGAAAACACCTACTTTTTGGCGTGGACGACTACTCCGTGGACACTTCCGAGTAACGTTGCGCTTTGTATGAATGCCGAATACGATTACGCAACAATTTTGGCGGAAGACGGTACAAAGTACATTCTGGCAAAAGACCTTGTGACAAATCATTTTGAAGAAGGCACTTACACTGTGCTGGAAACCAAAAAAGGTAAAGAATGGGAAGGTACGCACTACGTTCAACTTTTCCCGTTTGCATCCGTCAAGGAAGACGCTTTTTATGTTACAAATGCGGAATACGTTACACTTACCGATGGTACGGGTATTGTTCACATTGCACCGGCCTTTGGTGAGGACGACTCGCAAGTAGGCAAAAAGTACAATTTGCCTTTTGTTCAACTTGTAGGCGAAGACGGCAAATTTGTAGAAGGCTGTGGCGAATACACCGGTGTGTTCTGCAAAACCGCCGACAAAGCCATAATTGCCGAACTTAAAAAGAGTGGACACTTGTTCAAAGAACTTATGTTTGAACACAGCTACCCGCATTGTTGGCGTTGCGACACTCCGCTCATCTACTACGCACGCAAATCGTGGTTTGTAAAGACCACCGCCGTAAAAGACCAACTGCTAAAAGCAAATGCATCGGTAAACTGGATTCCGGAAACCATCGGCTCCGGCCGTATGGGTAACTTTTTGGAGAACGTTATTGACTGGGGCATTTCCCGTGACCGTTACTGGGGCACTCCGCTTCCCGTTTGGGTTTGCAACAAGTGCGGAAAGGTACACGTTATCGGTTCTCGCAAGGAACTCTCCGACAAATGCGGTTGTCGTGAAGACATTGAACTGCACCGTCCGTTTATTGACGAATGCAAATGGAGTTGCGACTGCGGTGGCACGTTTGAACGCACGCCGGAAGTTATTGACTGTTGGTTTGACAGCGGTAGTATGCCGTATGCTCAACATCACTACCCGTTTGAAAACAAAGACGTGTTTGAACGCAACTTCCCTGCCGACTTCATCAGCGAGGCGGTGGACCAGACACGTGGTTGGTTCTACACCTTGCTTGCAGTAAACACCATTTTGTTTGGCAAAGCACCTTTCAAAAACTGTATTGTTCTGGGACTTGTAGGCGACGAACACGGCGTAAAAATGAGTAAACACAAGGGCAACGTTGTTGACCCGTGGGACAGCTTTAACAAACAAGGTGCCGATGCTGTTCGTTGGTATTTTTATACGGCAAGTTCGCCGTGGCTTCCAAGCCGTTACTACGATGAAGCGGTAAGTGAAAGTCAACGCAGATTTTTGGGTACGTTGTGGAACACGCTTGCATTTTACGTTTTGTATGCCGATATTGACGACTTTGACCCAAGCAAATACAGTTTGAAAGACTGCAAACTTACACTTATGGATAAGTGGATTTTGTCTGAACTTAACACGCTTGTCAAAAATGTTGATAACGGTTTGGAAAAATACGAAATTACCGAAACGGCACGTTCTATAGAAAAGTTTACCGATATGCTTTCCAACTGGTACGTTCGTCGTTGCCGTGAAAGATATTGGGGCAATGCGTGGACAATGGACAAACAATCGGCTTACGTTACCCTGTACACCGTGCTTGATACACTTGCAAAGATATCGGCACCGTATGTACCTTTTGTTAGTGAAAGCGTTTACCAAGCAATAACGCCTGCGTTTTTTGCCGATGCACCCAAGTCTGTTCATTTGTGTAACTTCCCAGTAGCCGATGAAAGTCTGATAAACGGCAGTTTGAACAAAAAAATGGAAAAAGTGCTGGATATTGTGGTTTTGGGCAGAAGCGCACGCAACACCGCCAACGTAAAAAACCGTCAGCCTTTGGCAAAAATGTTTTTGAAGACGGAAGCGGAAGTGGATGAGGAAATGTCGGACATCATCAAAAGCGAACTTAACGTTAAAACGTTGGAAGTAACGGACAGCGCCGACGGTTTTGCAAATTACGAAATAAAACCGCAACTTAAAACCCTTGGACCAAAGTACGGCAAACTACTGGGAAAAATCCGTGAGTTTTTTGCAACGTTGGGCGAAAAAGCAAAGGAAGTTGTTGCAAGCGTTAAAAACGGCGGTAAGTTTAACTTTGCTTTGGATGGCGAACAGGTGGAAGTTGGCGAAGAAGATTTGCTTGTTTCTACCGTAAACGTTCCGGGTTATGCCGTTGCTACAGATAGAGACGTTTCCGTCGTACTGGATGTTAATCTTACCCAAGAACTTGTGGAGGAAGGCATTGAGCGTGAAATTGTCTCCAAGGTGCAAACTATGCGTAAGGAATGTAACTTTGTTGTGACCGACCACATAGTTATCGGCTACAAAGCAGACGGAATTGTAAAGAACGTATTTGAAAAATACGCACAAGACATTGCAAAAAGTACATTGGCTAACGCTGTTGAAAGCGCAAGCGAAGGCGCATTTGAAAAAGAGTGGGAAGTTGGCGACTACACCTTTACGCTGTACCTTACCAAAGCGTAAAACATTTTTGACTTTAACAAAAACTTGCAAATAAAACCGCATTAAAAAAGTTTTTACTTGCGGGCATAAACGTGAAATATGAAAATCAACAACGAATGGAAAGATTACGAAATAATAGCCACCGGTGACGGCGAAAAATTGGAACGTTGGGGAAACGTTACTTTGCTTCGTCCCGATCCGCAGGTTATCTGGCACGCAAAAAAGCCTTTGGCACAAATTGCCAAGCCGGATGCCCACTATTTGCGTTCGGAAACGGGCGGTGGCCATTGGGAATACAACAGGCGCATTCCGGAAGAGTGGCAGGTAAGTTGGTGCAACCTTACATTCGCCGTAAAGCCGATGGGCTTCAAGCATACGGGTCTTTTCCCCGAACAGGCGGTAAATTGGGCAATTATGACCGACCTTATTTCTCAGAGTGAAAAACCGGTAAATGTGCTTAACCTTTTTGCATACACGGGTGGCGCAACGGTGGCGTGTTTAAGCGCCGGAGCAAGCGTTTGTCACGTTGACGCAGCCAAAAATATGGTGGAACGTTGCAAAGAAAACGTTATGCTTTCCGGCTTGGCAGATAAGCCTGTACGTTACATTGTTGACGACTGTCGTAAGTTTGTTAAGCGTGAAATAAATCGTGGGCACAGGTACGATGCAGTTATTATGGATCCGCCAAGCTACGGCAGGGGCGCAAACGGCGAAGTATGGAAATTGGAAGACGACATTGCCGATTTTGTGGAATTGGTAAGTCAGGTGCTTACCGACGAACCGCTTTTTGTACTCATAAACAGCTACACAACGGGACTTCAGCCTGCGGTACTAAGCAACATTTTGCAACGGTCACTGCACCGTGACGGTAACGTTACCGCTTACGAAGTATGCTTGCCGACGGATGAAGACGTTGTTTTGCCGTGCGGTGCAAGCGGTTTGTTTACAAAAAAAGGAGTGGAAGTTAAATGAGCAGAACTTTTACAATGGATGATGTTGCCGTTCTTTACGAAGATAACAGTATTCTGGTAGTGGTAAAACCACAAAATATCCCTTCTCAGGCAGATCAAAGCGGAGACAAGGATTTGCTGACTTTGCTGAAGGAATACCTAAAAGAAAAATATAACAAACCCGGGGACGTTTACCTTGGTTTGGTACACCGTCTTGATAGGCCTACCGGTGGCGTTATGGTTTTTGCCAAAAACAGCAAAAGTGCCGAACGTCTTTCCAAGCAAATTGCCGAAGGGGAAATGAACAAAATATACTTTGCTACCGTTTTGGGCGAACCAAAACAAAAAAAGGGCAGGCTGGTTAACTATCTCAAAAAAAATCCGCTCACCAACAATGTTTATGTTTGTACGGTTAGCGATAAGGATGCTAAAAAGGCTGTGCTTGATTACGAAGTGCTTGCATCAAACGAACAAATCAGTTTGGTAAAAGTACAACTCGGCACGGGACGCAGTCACCAGATACGTGTGCAGTTTTCGGCTATAGGCAGTCCCGTTTACGGCGATGTGCGCTACGGCGGAGATACCATTTGCAAACACGGTACAAACCTTGCCCTTTGGGCGTATAGGCTGGAGCTAACGCACCCTGTTTTGCACGAACGTATGGTGTTTGTGGCATATCCGCCGTGTTTTGACCCGTGGGATAAGTTTGACGTAAGCAAATTTGTGGAAAACTTTTCCGACAGCGATGACGGCTTACCACTTGTTTCTTCTCCGCTTGCCACCGGTGATAATTTAGACTAAACAAAAGCACTTGCAAGCTAAGTTTTTTGCAGGTGCTTTTTTTGTTTCCGAAAATTTTCAACCAACATTCCGATGCCTTTTTGCTTAAGGTTTTTAGATAGTGGTGTAAGCCGTTTACCGTAGACGTGTTGCCTGTATTGTGTTTTACGGTGCACGTTTTACGTTTTTTGTGCAACGGTATGTGATTTTTTGCAGTTTTGGTAGTGATGATGTTTTCAGATTATTTTTAATACTGCAAGGCACAGCAATACCGCTCCGGATATAACGTTTGTTACACGTTGATTAAAATTTTTGCATATGTTTGCAAGTTTTGTACCAACGTACACCGTTACAAAATGTGTCATTGCCATTATCGGCGGTAGCCACACTCCCAACGAGGTTGAAAGCATAAGTGGCACGCAGGCAGTTGCCGCATCGGTGCCGACGGCAATGCCCACACCGACGTATTCGCCAAACGTTTGTGCAGATGTCTTTCCGTCCGGTTTTTTAACAATATTGCTCAAACCCATTACGGCAAGAATAACAGCACCTATTATTTCCACATTTTGCACGTTTTTTAGCAGTGAACCTATTGCACACGCTATGCAACACAGGCAAAAAGTGACCACTGCAACAACCGACGGAAACAGTATTTTTTGGTTTCTTCCGAGAGCAACGCCAAAGCCGGCAAACAAACTATCTGCCGAAACGGCACAAATTGTCAAAACAGTCTGAAACAAAAATACCCCTCCAAACGCATTTTTTACTGCATTTTTGCAAAAGTCGCACATTTTACAATATGTTTTTTAAGTAAATAATGTTTTTGACAACATAAGTTTTGTTAAACGTTTGACAATGCCGTTAAATAAATGTAAAATATTAGCGTATGTGGTGTAGGTTATACTTTTTGGCCTGCACGGAGATTATCTATCTCGGAGGAAATGATGAAAAAAACTTTACTGAGTATTATTTTGGTTCTTGCTATTATTGCAAGTTTCACATCTACGGTTGCTTTTGCAGGTGAAGAAACTATTGAAATTGAAGGCGCACCGTACGTTGCTACAACAAGTGACAAACTTCAACTTGTTGACGGCATTTACTACACAAACAATCAGGAAAACGGCTTTACTTACATTTTGAAAGAAGGCTCTACTCATACGATTAAGTATTCCACTGAAAAGGAAGGTACTTATACCGAGTACGACGGCAACGCTATCAATACGGAAGGCACCTACTACTTCAAGGAATCCAGCGAAGGCGAAGACAGTGAAATAGTAACAGTTGTTGTTGACTACACTGCACCAACTTTTACCGCTTTTGATGAGTTTGTTGCAAACAACTGGGCATCTTTCAAAATTGCCGTAAGTGACGAATTTGTTGCACCTGCCTACACTGCAGAAGAAGGAGTTACCGTTTTTGTTGAATATGCAAAAGCAGGTAGCAGTCTTAAGGACGGTTGGTCACAAACTCTTGCTACAAACAAAATAGATTTGTCTCTTGGTTACTGTGCTTTCCGCTATGTTCTCAAAGACAATGCAGGCAACGAAACAAAGAGCGATACCATTTTGCGTTACGTAACAGATAGCTCCGCTCCGGAAGTTGATGTTGACGAACTTGCAAGCGAAAGCGTTGTTGCAGGTAACTCGTACACTGTTAAGACGCCTGATATTACCGACAACTCTGCTTATACTTCTTACTACATGGTAAGCAAGGACGGCACGGTTATTTACAACAGCGACACTAATGAAAAGGCTGAAGGTTACGAAAAAATGTTTGCTACTGCCAAGCAAATTGCCACAACAGAAAAGGACGGCGGAAGCAAACTTACAATTACGTTCTATGTTACCGATACCTACGGTAACAAGGCTGAAGCCGTAACGTACGACTTGACAATAAAAATAAGACCGGTTACCGATGTTGAAAAAGCATTCGGCATTTGGCAATACATTTTGATTGCCATTGCAATTGCCGCTGCTATTGGTATTGTTTTGGTAGCTGTAATACAACCTAAAAAGCAAGAATCTAACGTTGGCGGACGTGTTCACTATGCAAAGGAAGATGTTGCCGAAGAAATTGCACCGCAAGAAGCTACGGTTGAACAACCTGCTGAAGAACCTGCTACCGAAGCGGTTGAAGAATTAGCACCGCAAGCAGAAGAAGAAACCTCCGCTGAAGAACAGACAGAAGAACAACCTGCTGAAGAACCAACGGAAGAACAACCTGCCGAAGAACCGAAAACAGAAGAATAATTTTAGATTGTTTTACCCACCGTACTATTTGTTACGGTGGGTTTTGTTATCTAAAAAAACTATACACGTTATAAACATAACTAAGGGTGCAAATTACATAAACGTATTGCAAATAACAATGCGTTGTGTTATAATTTTTTCTATATTAAAAATGTATTTTGGAGGGTAAAAATGCAATATTCCAACGAAGTAAATAAAATGCAATGTATTGCAAAAGGTTGCAACCACGGCTGTGCACCCATTCCTGAAGAAGGCAAATGGGTAAAAGCTTGCGAAATAAAAGATATCAGCGGTTTAACGCACGGATGCGGAACTTGCGCACCGCAACAAGGCACCTGCAAACTTACGCTTAACGTAAAAAACGGTGTAATAGAAGAAGCTCTTGTGGAAACGCTTGGCTGTTCGGGTATGACGCACTCCGCCGCTATGGCAAGTGAAATACTGGTAGGCAAAACCATTTTGGAGGCACTTAACACTGACCTTGTTTGCGATGCAATTAACGTTGCTATGAGAGAACTGTTTTTGCAAATTGTTTATGGGCGCAGTCAAACTGCGTTCAGTGATGCAGGTTTGCCTATCGGCGGTGCTTTGGAAGACCTTGGCAAGGGACTTCGCAGTCAGATAGGTACAATGTACTCTACACGCGCAAAAGGTCCACGCTATTTGGAAATGACGGAAGGCTACGTAACACGCCTTGCGCTGGACAAAAACAACGAAATTATCGGCTATGAATATGTGAACTTGGGCTTGCTTATGAAGCAGGTTAGTGAAGGCGCAAGCGGTAACGATGCACTTGCCAAAGCAACAAAAACATACGGCCGTTTTAACGAAGCGGTTAGCTACGTAAATCCACGTAAAGAGTAAAGGGAGGGCAAAACAACTATGGCTGTTACTTTTGAAAATTATGAAAGACGTATAGATAACGTTATTGCCGTACTTAACTCTTACGGCATAAAAACTTTGGAAGAAGCACAGGAAATTTGCACAAATAACGGTGTAAATGTTGAAGAAATTGTGCGGGGCGTTCAACCTATTGCATTTGATAACGCCGTGTGGGCTTACACCGTCGGCTGTGCAATAGCACTTAAGCAGGGCGCAAAAACGGCAAGTAATGCAGCGGAACTTATTGGTGAAGGTTTGCAGGCTTTTTGCGTAAAAGGCTCGGTAGCCGACCAACGCAAAGTAGGTCTTGGCCACGGAAACCTTGCAAGCAAACTTTTGCGTGAAGATACAAAGTGTTTTGCTTTTTTGGCAGGGCACGAGTCTTTTGCCGCAGCGGAGGGTGCAATAGGCATTGCACGCAACGCCAACAAAGTGCGCAAAAACCCACTACGTGTTATTCTTAACGGACTTGGCAAGGATGCCGCATACATCATTTCACGCATTAACGGCTTTACCTATGTTGAGACGGACTACGATTTTTATTCCGGCACATTGCGCACCGTGCGTGAAGTTGCGTTTAGCGACGGCGAAAAAAGCAAAGTGCGTTGCTACGGCGCAAACGACGTTAACGAAGGCGTTGCCATTATGATTAGCGAAGGCGTGGATATTTCCATTACCGGCAACAGCACCAACCCAACACGTTTTCAGCACCCTGTTGCAGGCACCTACAAAAAGTGGTGTATAGAAAACGGCAAAGACTATTTTTCCGTTGCAAGCGGTGGCGGAACAGGCAGAACTTTGCACCCGGATAATGTCGGTGCAGGTCCGGCATCCTACGGCCTTACGGACACAATGGGACGTATGCACAGCGATGCACAGTTTGCCGGCAGTTCTTCTGTACCTGCCCATGTGGAAATGATGGGCCTTATAGGTATGGGCAACAACCCAATGGTTGGCGCAACAGT
>JAZLJV010000006.1:0-8266 GCA_045618025.1 Clostridia bacterium | reverse complement strand
TTGCTTTTGCATAGTGCAATAATATCTTGCTTGGCCAGCAACTGCGTTACATTTTTGCTGTTTACCCTTACGTAAACCTTTATAAACCGCTTACCGTTAACGGTTACATCAACTGCGCAAGCCTCGTTTACGTAAGCAATTTCCTCCGTTACAAGTTGTTCTATCTCCGCAGGGAAAACGTTTACGGCGCTTATCTTGAAGGAACGTTTTTTGCGATCCAACAAAAACAGATAGCCGTCCTGATCAACGTAACCTATATCGCCCGTTTCCACGTAGCGTTTGCCGTCTCTTTCAATAACGCCGGTACGCTTTAGCTGTTCCTTTTCACTCGGCTTTACCGTTTTGTGCAACTCTTCCGGCAAAATGCCCATATCACGCACATAAACACTCAAATCTATTTCCTGATTGTCCGATTGTATTTGCGCTGTGTCCGGACTCTCCGCCGTAAGATAACCTTGCATTACCATCGGTCCGGAAAGCATTATGTCACCTATGGTATTTGGTGGCATACATTCGCCAAGGTCATTCCAGATTTCTATATTTACGCCCGGAATGGCTTTTCCGCAACTTCCGCTACGGTAGTTTTCAAAATTGTTTACACTGCACACACCGGTAATTTCCGTAAGGCCATACCCACGCATAACACAACCGCTACTGCCGGCACTGTGTAACGCATCGTTTACCGAAGCAATAAGACGCTCACTTATGGCATCTCCGCCACACCATATAACCTTTATGCTGTCAAACGACCGAAAGTTTACGTGCTTTTTTGCCATAAGTTTTTTTAACATAACTGGCACTACCGCCATATACGTTACGTTGTAACGTCTTACCGCACGAAGCAACGCTTTTACGCTGAAATGCGGAATAAGACACAACGAGTACCCCATTGAAATGCAGGTATGCACCGATACTCCAAGCCCGTAAGCGTGAAAAATAGGCAGGGTCACAAGGCTGTATTCATCGGCAGTTACACCGCCGGGCGAATACATTTGCCGTATGCTGTCCGCCTGTGCGTTAAAGTTATCGTTAGAAAGACGAATAATCTTAGGGTTGCCGGAAGTGCCACCGCTGTGCATGGTACAAACGGTATCGGCACCACTTGCACATACGGCAACATTGCCGTCCGTTTTTACCATATCGGCAAAACTTGCAATGTTTTTGACCTTTTTGACGGTAAACATAAGTCTGATGTGACACGCAAGTTTGTGCACAGTATAGTCCGTTACCGAAGCACGTATAACATACTGCCCAAGCTTACACATTTCCGCCTGATCCTTTACCAATGCATCGTAAAACACAATACCTTTGGATCTTGTCTTTTGCAGGTTGACTTTAAGCAATTCCAACGGAGTAAGCGGATGTACTATGTTTGCAACAACGCCTATTTTGGAACATGCGTAAAATGCCACCAGCGCCTGCGGACAACTTGGCAGATACAACGTGAGAACATCGCCCAAGGCAAAACCGCTTTGCGAAAGTGCACAAGCAAAAGCATCAACATCATGCAAAAATTTTTTGTAGGAAACTTTTCCCAGCAAATGGACAATATTACCCTTTTGCAAGTCAATGTTTTCCGCCATTTTTTCGTATATGGTACAGCTCATTTTTGCCCCTTGTAAATATATTTGTTAAAATTATATAACAATACACCCTTTTTTGCAATAAAAAAGCAATAAAAAAGCGTTTCACGCCGACAAAAACGTGAAACGCCGATTGTTTTTGACTATTACAAAAGAGGTATCGTATCCAAAAATACAATATCTTTGCGATCGCATGCAACGCCTTCTGCAAGAACAAACGCCTTTTTGTAAATTGTTCCGCCTGCCTTTTCTACAAGTTCTTCCAAACCTTTAAGGCTGTTGCCGGTAGAAACAACGTCATCAATTATTGCAACTTTTTTGCCGTGCATAAGTTCGGCATCAAAGCGGGAAACATACAAGTGCTGCTTTGCACCGGTAGTTATGCTGGAGTTTATTTCCACTTCAATACCGTCCTGCATGTAAAGTTTTTTGTTTTTACGTGCAACTGCATAGTAATTTTGGCCGAGTTCACGTGCAATAACATGTGTAAGTTGCAAACCTTTGCTTTCAGCTGTAAGCAAAACGTCACAACCTTCAACAAGTTTTGCCAATTCTTTTCCGCAGTGTTCGGTCATTTGTACATTGCCGTGCAAATTGAAAAAACAAATGTGAACTCCGTTGGGAAGCGGTAACACAGGCAAATCTGCCTTGTAACCTTTCAAATCAACCTGATACGTTTTCATACGAATTTTTCTCCAAAATGAGTATTGTGCTTCAAGCACCAACACATTCTACTACATTACTTTTGCATTGTCAACGCATACGAACACTTTTGTAAAAGATATTTGCAGGTTGCAAAAAGTGTGATATAATTAACACAAAACAAACAAGGGCAAATAAAAATGACTGTAACTTACACAATAACCGCCGAAAACGCAGGTCTTACAATAAAACAACTTTTTGAAAAACTGCAGTATTCTACCGAACACATAAAACGGCTTAAATATCATACGGAGGGAATAACCGTTAACGGCTTTCACAAAACCGTGCGCTACGTTTTGGCGGAAGGCGACGTGCTTACCCTTACCACCCCGGCAAAGCTTTACACTGCGCAAGGCACATTACAAAAAGCTACTGTGCTTTACAGTGACGAGTATCTTTACGTTGCGGAAAAACCTTACGGCGTGTTTACTCATGCCGATAACGTGCACTTTGGCAACACCTTTGCGGATATGCTTGCAAACACTTTGGAAAACTTTGAACTACACATTCTTACCCGTTTGGATTACACCACCAGCGGAGTGGTTTTAGGCGCATTTGACGAACTTACTGCCGAACGTCTCAGCGTTTTGCAACAAAACCGTGCCGTAAACAAAACTTATTACGCAATTTGCACAAATATGCCACCGCAAAACGAAGGAGAAATCAACTTGCCGTTAATCACACGCAACAGCACCGCTTACGTTGACGAAAACGGCAAAGAAGCAATAACACGGTACAAAGTTGTTTGCACAACGGCAAAAGGAGTTTTGGTACAACTGACTCCCGTTACGGGGCGAACGCACCAACTGCGTGCACACCTTTCCGCAATCGGTTCACCTATACTTGGCGACGAAAAATACGGCGGAACGCCAAGCGACAGAGTATATCTGCATGCCACCACACTTTCTTTTACCCACCCTGTAACCGGTAAAAACATCAGTGTTACCAGTCCGCCACCGTTCGGAACAGACTGCCGAATGGACCGCTAAACCACCCGGCATTGCTACAGCAACCGCACAAATGTGTACAAAACGGGGGACACGTATAGCAAAACACAATAAATTTATAACAAAATATAAAAGACCCTGCAATGCAATGCAAGGTCATTTTTTAGTAGTTTTTTTATTTGTTAAAACATGTTATCGGGCCGTCCACTTCTTTGCCGTTTTCGTAAGCCAACGTTATTGTGCCCTTTTTAAGATTGACATAGTAGCCTTTTTTTGCAAGCAATAGCATTGGCAAATCCGAAGGCGAATCGGTATAAAACTCATCGGGAATAACTTCGCCGTATTCACGCTTCCACACTTTGGCTTTTTCTTCCTTATACAAAAAATGTCCTTCCGTCAAATTGCCGTTTTTAACGTTAACATCCGAAGCAAAGCACTTTACACCAAGACGGTGACACGCTTCACTTACTTCGTAATACGGTGAAGCGGAAATAATTACGTCGTCATCACGTTTTTGCGCAAGATACCACTTGGCAATATTTTTCATATTTCCGTCCCAAAACTTTGTTATTTGCTTTTGACGGTTGGGCACAAGTGCAACAAAACGTCCACACTCACGAAGCATTACGTCCTTACTGCAAAGGTGCAACGCACTGGCAATAACAAAAAACATGTTGTAAAAAAAGAACACCAACAACCACGGAAAACGCACCAGACAAAAAAAGTAAAAGGCACGATAACTGTTGTGATGCAAAATTGTTTCGTCAAAATCGTAGGCGTTCATTGTTTACTCCCAAGCGTAAAACGATAAGCGTTTTTAAGCACGTAAGTTTAGTTTGGTAAACAGTATAACATATGTTTTGCCGTTATGTCAAACTGCCTGTTTAATTTGCGCAAAAAGATTTGTTGTTTTTGTTGACTTTTGTTTTGTACTGCGTTATAATAGGTAAGCACCTGAAGGGGCAAGCACAATATGCGGCATTAGCTCAATTGGATAGAGCGTTGGTCTACGGAACCAAAGGTTAGGGATTCGAGCTCCTTATGCCGCGCCAAAAAATGCAGAGTACAATAACTACTCTGCGTTTTTTATTTTATTGCATACGCTTGGAGCGAGAATGGCACGTTAAGAAAAGACATTGCAACAGCGAAATAATTTTAATCCAAACATTTAGTTTGGCATATCATCCACCGCAGGCGGTATATCATCACGCCTTGCATGCTTTTTTCTTGTGAATATAAAAAGCGACTTCAAACGAAGTCGCATTTTCTGTTTATTCGCCACGTATCCAGTCTTTTGTTTTGTAACTTGTAGTTAAATACAATGCCGCTGTTGATGTATCGTTCAAATTTTCTAATACTTTTCCGTCGGTTTTCCAGCCATTTGGATTCTCAAAAACAACATTTGCAAGTTGGTTACAATACCCAAATGCGTATGAACCAATCTTAGTAACGCCAATACCAATTTTAACACTAGCAACTCCCTTACAATCAGCAAAGGCATAGGATTCGATATTTTTGACATTATTAGGTATAATTATATTTGTAAGTCCGCTACAAGCATGAAACGCTTGATGTTCGATTGTTTCTACACTCTTACCTATTGTCAAATTATTCATGCTTGTACAGCCATGAAAAGCCCCGCACGGAATCGTTTTGACACTATTACCAACTATAACTGTTGATAATTTGCTGCAACCACTAAATGGAGAATAATAAGACTGCAAGGAAGACCTATTGCAATTAATCGCATTCCAATAAACCGTTGTAATACTTTCGCAATTTTCAAATAAGTAGTATGGCAATTCTTCAACGTTTTCGCCAATCACAACCGTTTTTAACATGCAACAATTTTGAAAACAAGAAGAAAGCACATCTCCAGCAGACATACACTTGACTGCAAACCAAGTAACCTTATCAATATAATAACAGTCCATAAATGCAGTCTTACTTATTGTTGTTACACAACTTGGTATAATGATTTCAGTAGCTGTTTTATCTTTAAGACCAGTAATTATACAAGATACTGGCGTCAATTCATAATTAAAGGGTGCAAGTTGTTCTTCTTGCGTCAATTCTTCGTATGACTTTGTGGTAGCATTATGTTTTTCATTTTCTTGCGAATTTGGCTCCGACGATATGCAACCACAAAAAACGGTTGCCACAACCAATATTAAAATTGACAGGATAAATACACATTTACGTTTCATCTTTATTCTCCTTTGTAATACACAGCAATAATAACATAATTCGCATAGTAAGTCAATATCCCGATTACAAAAACGGCACCTTTTCGGTGCCGTTTTTTATTAAAAATTAAACTGTTTTTCACTTCTTGTGGCAAGTGTCTTTGTAGGCGCAGTGTTCGCAACCGCTATTGCAACCGTTTTTGCCGTTCCTTTGGCGAATAACCGTTACGGCAACGGCACATGCGCAAATGGCAAACACAATTACCAATGCCAAAATTGTAGGTAAGTTAAGCATAACGTTCTCCTAAAAAATCAATGTCAAAAGTGCCACTGCACCGGCGCACAACCACGCCACCACACACTGAAAGCCCACCATTGTAAGAGCCCATTTGCTACCAAGCGCACGCTTTACCGATGCAATGGCGGCCATGCAAGGCGTGTACAATAGAGAAAACACCAACAAAGCAACTTTTCCGCCTGTTGAAAGCAAACTCATACCGCCGACAAGTTCCAAAGTGGAAACAACCGTTTCTTTTGCCACAAAACCGGTAATAAGAGACGTTGTTGCCTGCCAATTGCCAAAGCCCAGTGGTTGGAACACCGGCGCAATAAAGCCCGCAACGTGTGACAGAATGCTTTCTTCTACGTTACCGTTTTGTAAGTAATACAAACCTCTGCCAAAGCTGAAAGCAAAGGACTGTAAAAACCATATTACCACTGTTGCAAGCAGTATTACGGTAAAAGCACGTACAATAAAATCTTTGGCTTTTTCCCACATAAGTTGCAGCGAAGTTTTTGCGCTTGGCAGGCGATAGTTCGGTAGTTCCATAACAAACGGTACTGCTTCACCCTTAAAAAGCGTTTTTTTGCTGAGTACGGCAACCAAAATGCCCATAACAATGCCCAATAGGTAAATGCCCACCACTGCGCATACTTTTGCAAACGTGCTGTCAAAAAGCGCACCGCAAATAAATACGTATACAGGTATTTTTGCCGTACAACTCATAAAAGGCGTTAGCATTATGGTCATTTTGCGGTCACGCTCACTTGGAAGTGTGCGTGTTGCCATAACGGCAGGCACAGTACAACCGAACCCTATAACCATAGGCACTATAGATTTGCCCGAAAGCCCAATTTTGCGCAGTGCCTTATCCATAACAAATGCCACACGAGCCATATAGCCGGTATCTTCCAACAGCGAAAGGAACAAAAACAGTAAAACAATGATTGGTACAAAGGAAAGCACGCTACCCACACCACCGATAATTCCATCACAAACAAGGGAAACCACCGCTTGGTGTACGTTAGCGTTTGTAAGACCGTTTTGTAGCGAATTTTGCAATACGTATATGCCTTTTTGCAACAAATTTTGCAATAATCCGCCTACGGCAAAGGTTAAAAAGAATACCAACGCCATTATTGCCACAAAGCACGGCACGGCGGTAAAACGTCCGGTAAGCACTTTGTCAATTTTGCGTGAAAGTTCGTGTTCTTTGCTTTCGTGCGGTTTTACAACGCAGGCATCGCACAGTTTTTTTATAAATCCAAAGCGCATATCCGCAATGGCGGCAGAGCGGTCCAGTCCACGTTCCTGTTCCATTTGCACAATAATGTGTTCCACCGTTTCCAACTCGTTTTGCGTAAGAGCCAAAGCGTCAATAACCATTTGGTCGCCTTCCAACACTTTGCTTGCCGCAAAACGCAGTGGCAAACCGGCACTTTTTGCGTGGTCTTCAATAAGATACATTATGCCGTGCAAACATCTGTGAACGGCACCGCCGTTGGCATTTTCGTCGCAAAAGTCGGTACGTCCCGGCCTTTCTTGGTACTCGGCAACGTGCAAAGCGTGTGAAACAAGTTCGTCAACGCCTTGGTTTTTGGATGCGGAAACAGGCACAACGGGTATGCCGAGCATTTCTTCCATAAGGTTAATGTCTATCACACCGCCGTTGCCTTTTACTTCGTCCATCATGTTAAGGGCAAGCACGGTTGGCACTTCCAACTCCATAAGTTGCATTGTAAGGTACAAATTGCGCTCTATGTTGGTGGCATCAACAATGTTAATTATGCCGTGCGGTTTTTCTTCCAGAATGTACCGGCGCGATACAATTTCTTCGTCGCTGTACGGCGAAAGTGAGTAAATGCCGGGCAAATCGGTAACTTCCGTGTTGGCATAACCCTTTATCTTTCCGCTTTTGCGGTCCACCGTTACCCCTGGAAAGTTGCCGACGTGCTGGTTTGAACCGGTCAACTGGTTGAAAAGCGTGGTTTTTCCGCAGTTTTGGTTGCCTGCAAGCGCAAAACAAAGCGTTGTACCCTTTGGCACTGGGTTTTCGTCCGCCTTAACGTGGTACTTACCGCCTTCGCCAAGCCCAGGGTGGGCAATAGCCTTTTTTGCCGTTTTGCCTGCAGTATTTTTGTTTACAAAATACGGAGCGCCAATTTGTATTTGCTCGGCATCGGCAATGCGAAGGGTAAGTTCGTAACCGTGAATCATCAGTTCCATCGGGTCTCCCATAGGCGCATACTTTACCAGCGTTACTTCCGCATCGGGAATAAGCCCCATATCCAAAAAATGTTGGCGCAAACTACCCTCTCCGCCTACGGAAAGCACATTGGCACTTTGCCCTATTTGTAATTCAGAAAGTTTCATATTTTTTACCTTTTAACACAAAAACGGTGCATTTTGTTTAGATTTTTTACTGCTTTAATGTAATTTTTGACACAAAACGAAGTTAGCATATGCTAACTACACAGCCAAATTTTTGAGTTAGCCGTTGCTAACTCTTGTATTACTATACACTTGTGTGCAAAAAATGTCAACTGTTTTTATTAAAATTGAAACAAA
>JAZLJV010000005.1:0-2732 GCA_045618025.1 Clostridia bacterium | reverse complement strand
ACCACGTGCCGCATCAAGAAACAAAACAAAATCTCCAATACCGTCGTACTTGATAACAGTTACAACATTGTTGTTAATTTTAACGTTTCTTTTGGCAACAAGTCGTTTTATTCTGCGTTTGTAACGCCTTTTGTTTTCTGTAATTGCACTATCACTCATAAATGCATTCTTAGGTGTAAATTGCAAGGATATTTTGACAACATGTAATGTTACGCATCAAAATATACCTCCAATTCTACATTTTACATTATAAAATATCATATTTGTTTTGTCAATGTAATTATTCAATTTTTATTGATAAGTTGCACAATAATTTAAGCGTGCATAAACTTGAATAAAATACAACAAGTCCTATGGTTGTGCACCAAAATCAAGTACTGTTTCGTTTGTATTTTTGTCGTAAATTTTGCCATCTTTTGAATAAAAATATCTGTTATCCGCATCAATGGTAAAGCAACAAATCGGGCGGAAAATTTCAGCTGATACACTACCGTCACCGTTTACAATTTCACCTACAAAAACATCGTAGGAAACATATGTAATTGACTTCAAATACTTTGGAAGAGTTATCTGCAAATAGACATTGTGTATTACGCAATCATCCCACCAGTCCAAGTCTTCGTCATGCAAGTATTTTTCATCAGTGCAATAGCAATCAGAGTATTTTTCGTAATCGGCGCCTAAAAAATCAACATCAACGGAAAAAGGCATAGGATACCCTCGGCCGATGTAACCGCCCAAATCGGTAATGGGAATACCTTCGTAATAATCGGGCAAAACAATGGTTGTATCGTCACCCGGTTTACAACAAATGTGCGCAATAAATGCACGGTTTTCCGTTTTACTATACCCGATGTCTACGTTATTTACGGTTGTAGAAGTATAAGTAAGTGAACACGTGCAAAAAGCAAATACACATACAAGCAGTACCATTGCCGTACAACTAAATTTTAACGTTGTTTTCATCAGATCACCCCAACTAAAAATTGTAAAAGTTGTAAATCAGTACACAACAACTATAGCACAAAACGGTTACAATATCAATATTACTATTAAAAAATACAATAAAATGCAGTAAAAAAAATTAAACAAATAATATAGCAAAACAGCAAGATGATAGCAAAAAATAATCAAAAAAAAAATAAAATATGTTGAAAAAATTGTAAGGAACGTAGTGCGGAATAGTGAGCTCAACTGCACGAACGTCACGTTATTGCAATCTGTTAGGTAAGTTATAACAAAGGCTACAAAGCCACAGGAAGAAACAAAAAGTGTGCATTGTTTGCACACTTTTTTGTTACGACCACAAGGCGAGTAGCCGTCAGTTTGGTGCCGCTGACCGGACTTGAACCGGTACGCCTGTTAGAGCGAGGGATTTTAAGTCCCTTGCGTCTGCCTATTCCGCCACAGCGGCAAATTGCTGTTTGCCAATAAATTGTAGCACCTTTTGTGCAATTTTGCAACTTTTTTTAATAAATAGGTAATAAAAAAGGCAAAAACGTGTCGTTCTGCCTTTTTAACATTAAAAACATTGTATAATTTTACGTGCCACGTAAACACCGCTTGCCGATGCATGAGAGAGTGAATGTGTAACACCACTGCAGTCACCTATAACATACATATCCGGCAAAGCTTCTAGATTGTTGTTAATATCTACTTGCATGTTGTAAAACTTTACTTCCACACCGTACAGCAAGGTACCGTCGCTGGCAGTACCCGGAGCAATTTTGTCAAGAGCGTAAATCATTTCAATAATGCCATCCAAAATGCGCTTAGGCATTACAAGACTAAGGTCACCGGGTGTTGCTGAAAGCGTCGGGCGCACAAACCCGTTGGCAATGCGTTGAACGGTACTACGTCTACCACGAATAAGGTCACCGAAACGTTGCACAATTACGCCACCGCCAAGCATATTGGATAGTCTTGCAATACTCTCCGCATAGGCGTTGCTATCGTTAAAAGGTTCGGTAAAATGTTTGTTTACCAAAAGCGCAAAGTTGGTGTTTTCCGTATGAAGCGATGCGTCTTCATAACTGTGGCCGTTAACAGTAATTATGCCATTGGCATTTTCCGTTACCACTGCACCGTAAGGATTCATGCAAAACGTGCGTACATCATCACCGTATTTTGACGTTGTGTAAACAATTTTGCTTTCGTAAAGTTCATCGGTAAGGTGCTGAAAAATTTCAGCAGGAAGTTCTACACGCACGCCGATATCTACCCTGTTGGAAAGTTTTTTGATGCCAAGATCATCGCAAACTTTTTCCATCCACTTACTGCCACTTCTGCCTACGGAAACAACACAATGCTTGCACATAAGTTGCAAATTATCAGCACAAACAATGTAGCCGTTTTGTTCTTTGGCAATGCTTTCAACAAATGTATTAAAATAAAAATCAACGCCACAGTTGTTAAGAAAACTGTAAAGGTTTTGCAACACAATATAGTTCTTGTCGGTACCCAAATGACGAACCGAAGCATTAAGCAGATGTAAATTGTTTTGCAAACAAAGCTTTTTTATTTGGCTGTTTGTTGTGGAATACAGTTTGCTACCCTCTCCGCCGTTTGCCATATTTATGGAATCAACATATTCCATAAGGGAACACGCCTCGCTTTCACCGATATATTCGTGCAAAGTACCGCCGAACTGATTGGTTATGTTGTATTTCCCGTCCGAAAATGCCCCTGCGCCTCCAAAACCGTTCATTATTGCGCACGATTTACAATGCACA
>JAZLJV010000004.1:0-4895 GCA_045618025.1 Clostridia bacterium | reverse complement strand
AATTTTTGCAAACGGCGGATAAGCAGACGGTTGAAGCTTCGGCAAAGTTACCTTCCAGCTTGTTTGAGGCAGTTGCCGGTGCAATATATCTTGACGGCGGAATTGCAAAAGCAACGGATTTTGTTGTTGCAAACTTGCGGGAGTATCTTGACAGAGCCGACATATTGGTTGCTAACCCCAAATCACGGTTGCAAGAGTGGTGCCAACAAAAAGAAAAGAGTTTTGAATATATTTACCTTGGCAAAACCGGACCGGATAACAAACCCTTACACACCTGCAAGTTGGTGGTTGACGATAAAACAATTGGCGTTGCAAGCGCCACAAGTAAACAAAAAGCGGAAAAACAGCTTGCTCAAAAAGCATTGCAAGTATTAAAACTGTAAAATAGCTTGTTACAAGCATTGCAAATATTAAAGAAACGGAGATCTTTGATGTTATATCTTAAAAAAATTGAAATGTATGGTTTCAAAAGTTTTGCCGACAAAGTGGAACTGAGGTTTGACCAACCGGTTACCGGCATTGTCGGACCTAACGGTTGTGGCAAAAGTAATATTTCCGATGCCGTGCGTTGGGTACTTGGTGAACAAAGCACAAAAACTTTGCGTGGTAAAAACATGCAGGACCTTATTTTTAACGGTACGGATGCGCGCAAATCTATGAGTTACTGCGAAGTGTCGTTGTTTTTTGATAACACAACACGTCTTTTTCCTATTCAGTTGGACGAAGTTATTATCAGCCGTAAACTGTACCGCAATAACGAAAGTGAGTATTCGGTAAACCGCAATATTGTTCGTTTGCGTGATATTCAGGATATGATTCGTGGTGTCGGTCTTGGTCGTGAAGGTTATTCCATTGTCGGACAAGGTCGTATGGATGCTGTACTTAATGCAAAACCCGAAGACAGACGTGCTATTTTTGAAGAGGCAATGGGTATTTCACGTTTTCGTGTAAAAAAGGTGGAAACGGAACGTAAGTTGGAAAAAACTCACATAAATATGAACCAACTTAACCTTATTTCCGGCGAATTGCAACGTCAGATAGAACCGTTGCGCAGGCAGTCGGCAAATGCAAGAAAGTACCTTTCGTACTACGAAGAACTGAAGTTTAACGAAATAAATGCCTACATTTACAGCTACGATAACGTTAGTGTGGAAAAGGAAAAATGTCGCAAACTTATTGCCGGATTTGGCGAAGAATTGCAACAGCGTGAAGTGGAACGTGCTCAAGCTAATGCAAGCTATGATGAGCTTTTCCACAGCAAGGACCATCTTGATGCAGAAATTGCTTCACTTCGTGACCGCAGAACAAACCTTGCAGTAGAGCTGGAAAGAAGAAGCGGTACCAAAAACGTTATCGCCGAAAGAATTGCCGGTTGTCGCAAAGATATTGAAGGCAACGAACAGCGCAATACACAGGATTTGCAGGAGATTGAAACTTTGTCAAAGGCAATTGCCGATGGCGAAGAAACACTCGAACATGACAAGCAACTATGCGAAAAACTTGAAGGAGAAATATCTTCCGCACAGGAAAAGTTTATTTCCATAAAGGGACGTTATGATAAACTTGGCGAAGCGCAGTCCGAAGTGGAACAACGTCTTGCCAAAGCACAGAGTAATCTTGCGGAGATAAGTGAAGTTCGTGCACGTTGTGAGGCGCAAAACAGCACGGTTGCCGAACAACTTGCAAGCATAGATGCCAACGAAAGAGAAATTGCCGAACGTATTTCCGCCCTTTCCGGCACGGAAAGCAATCTTCTTAAACGTTATGATGAATTAAAAAATAACCGTGACGAACTTGCAAAGCAAGCGGAAGATATAAAACAACAAGTAAAGCAATTGGAACATCAACAGTTTCAGAACGAAAGTATACTTGTAGACAAACAGCGTGCATATGCCGGCGAAAAGGGCAGTATTGACTTGTTGAAAGATTTTGCCGATAATTACAAGGGTTACCAAACAAGCGTTCAGAATCTTATGAAAGATGCACAATACGACGAAGCATTGTCTTCACGTATTTGTGGCGTTGTGGCAAATCTTGTAAAAGTAAAACCGCAGTTACAAACGGCAATTGAATCGGCTCTTGGCGGAAGACTGCAGAACGTTGTGACGGAAAACGAAGAAGATACAAAGTATCTTATCAATCACCTTAAGCAAAATGCATACGGACGTATTACGTTTTTGCCTGTTTCGTCTATGAAACCACACGGCATTGTTCGTAGGGAAATTCTTGATGAAAAGGGCGTTTTGGGCATTGCCAACGACCTTGTTTCTTACGATATGCACTATGCTTCCGTTTACCAATCTCTGCTTGGGGGTATTATTGTAGTAGATACGTACGACAACGCCGTGGCATTGTCACGCAAATACCGTTATTCCCATCGTATGGTAACACTTGCAGGCGAAAAAATATCGGATGACGGTTCCATTGAAGGTGGTGGCGCAAGACGTCAGGGTGACGGATTGCTTTCTTACGAGACTCAAATTGCCGAAAGAACCGCCAAGCTTGAACAGCTTAAGGCTGAGTTGGAACAGGCCCAAGCAACAAAGGCAAATTGTGACGGTATGTTGCAGTCATTGCGTGCCAAGCAGTCGCAAACAGCGCAACAACTTAACGATGTTGCCGTTGCTCTTACCGAGGCGGAAGGTAAAATTCAGTCTTCCAACGCTCTGAGCAACAGCGATAAAAACAGTATTTTGTCCTTAACAACAGACAAACAACGTTTGCAAGCCACTTTGGAAAGCAACAACAAAACCATAGATGAGTGCCATCAGAATGTTGAAAAGTACGAAAAACTTATTGGCGAATTAAAGCAAAAATTGCAAACTGTAAGGAATACTGCCGATAGCGAAAATACAGCAATAGATTCTCAAAGAGAAGCTCTTTCCGGTGTACGTGTGCGTTATGCCACGCTTCAAAACAGAATTGAAGGAAAAGAACGGGAAATTGAAAGCAACAAGGCACGTATTGCGCTTATTCAGGACGGTGTTGACTCTCGTTTGCACTACATAGAGCAGGTTAACAATGCAATAGAAACGCTTTGTCTGCAACTTAATGACAGTGCACTTGACGACGCAACACAAAACGAACTAAGTAAACTTAACAAACAAATAGAAGAAGTAGATAAACTTAAGTCGGAAGTTGACGACAAGTTTCAAAAGGCATCTGACGAACGTGTTCGCCTTGCCAACGTATGCCAGGAACTTTCCGGCAAAATTGAAAATCAAAATACCGTTTTGGAAAACATTGACAGAAATTTGCAGGAGTTGCAACAACGTGTACTGGAAGAATACGATACCACGTATTCGCAAGCAATGCAGTTCAAAGCCGATGATTTTGATTTGGCACAGGCAAAAGTGCGCATAAGTGAACTTAAACAGGCAATTTCACGACTTGGACCGGTAAATGTTAACGCTATTACCGATCTGGAAGAAGTGGAAGCACGCTACAGCGATATTTCCACACAGCTTGAAGATATCAATAACTCGGAAGAAGACCTGAAGAATGTTCTTAAGGAACTCACGACGGAAATAGAGTCTCGTTTTGAAGAGGGCATGCAGGCTATTAACGAAAACTTTAAAGTTGTTTTCAAAGAATTGTTTAACGGCGGTAATGCACGTTTGTACATTGAACCGGACGAAACAAAGGCACCTTTGGATTACGGTGTGGAAATTGAGGCACAACCACCAGGAAAGAAATTGCAGAACATATCACTGCTTTCCGGTGGTGAGCGTTCGCTTACTTCTTGTGCAATTTTGTTCGCCATTCTCAAGTATCAGCCTATGCCGTTCTGCGTTCTGGACGAAGTTGAGGCACCGCTTGACGATAGCAATGCCGACCGTATAGCACGGTTTATTCGTAAGTTCAGTGAGATGACGCAGTTTGTAGTTATCACTCACAAAAAGCCTACAATGGAACATGCCGATGTTTTGTACGGTGTAACTATGGAAGAAAAGGGCGTTTCAAAAATTGTTTCAGTCAAACTTACCGATGCGGTAAAGGAAGCTATGTAACAGGGAGATAACCGTTATGGGATTTTTTAGAAAAATAGTTGATGGCTTAAAAAAGACCAAGCAAGCTATTGGCTTTAAACTTAACGAATTGTTTAAGCGTGGTATTTTTGACGACGATTTTTATGATGAATTGGAGTTTATTTTGCTTGGAGCAGACGTTGGCGAAGAAACGACGGAAACAATTATTGATGAACTTCGTGAACGGATGTCACAAGACCACGTAAGCGACCCACGCCAGGCAAATGAATATCTTAAAAACGTTATGTCGGATATTTTGGGCGATGAAACGTTTGAGTGCAAAAAACCTTGCGTTATTACCGTTGTAGGTGTGAACGGTGTTGGCAAAACGACAACCATCGGAAAACTTGCAAATATTTTTGTAAAGCAGGGGAAATCGGTTGTTGTTGCCGCTGCAGATACATTTCGTGCTGCTGCCAGCGAACAATTGGAAGTTTGGGCTGAACGTGCTAAAGTGCGCATAATAAAGCATGAAGAAGGTAGTGACCCTGCGGCGGTGGTGTTTGATGCATTGTCCTCTGCAAAAAGCCGTGGTACCGACATAGTGCTTGTGGATACTGCAGGACGTCTTCACAACAAAAAGAACCTGATGGAGGAACTTAAAAAGATAAACCGTGTTGTGGAACGTGAAATGCCCGACGCAGACCGCAAAAATCTGATTGTTTTGGATGCAACTACCGGCCAGAATGCTATTCAGCAGGTTGAAATATTTAACGAAGCTATAGATATTGACGGTATTGTTCTTACCAAACTTGACGGAACCGCAAAGGGCGGTGTTGTACTTGCAATTAAAAATGACCTTGATATACCTGTTTATTTTGTGGGCGTGGGAGAAGGTTTGGACGATCTTTTGACCTTTGATGCCAA
>JAZLJV010000003.1:0-21846 GCA_045618025.1 Clostridia bacterium | reverse complement strand
TAGTTGGCGAAAGCGGTTGCGGTAAGACAACGCTTGGTCGTAGCATTATGAGATTGTACAAGCCAACTGACGGTCAGGTAATTTTTGACGGTAAGGATTTGGCAAAAATATCTCAGGAAGAACTGCGTTCCATAAGACCGGAACTTCAGATGATTTTCCAGGACCCGTACTCATCACTTTCACCGAGAATGCCAGTAGGCGAAATAATCGGTGAAGCTGTTCGTGCTCACAATATTGTAAGCAAGGAAGAATACAAAGACTACATTTTGGACGTTATGGAAAAATGTGGTTTGCAACCGCATTATTTTGACCGTTATCCGCACGAATTCAGCGGTGGTCAGCGCCAACGTATTTGTATTGCACGTTCCCTTGCATTAAAACCTAAACTTGTTATTTGCGACGAACCCGTAAGCGCACTTGACGTTTCCATTCAGGCACAAATTATAAACTTGTTAAAGGATTTGCAAGAAAAGCAAGACCTTACTTACATTTTTATTTCTCACGACCTTTCCGTTGTTGAACATATTTCCGACGACGTTGGTGTAATGTATCTTGGCAGTATGGTGGAAAGCGGTTACAAAGAAAAGATTTTTGCCAACCCAATGCACCCTTATACAAAGGCATTGTTCTCGGCAATTCCTGTTCCTGATCCGCATTACAAAATGAACCGTATCATTTTGGACGGTGACATTCCGAGTCCGGTTAATCCACCGCAAGGTTGCAAGTTCCACACCAGATGCAAAGAGTGTATGGAAATTTGCAAGACCGTTGCGCCTAAGTATATTGAATACGAAGAAGGCCACAGAGTTGCTTGCCACCTGTATTCGCAGGAAGGACAGGACGTTAACGAGATGATTGAAAAAAATGTAACCGCCCAACCAATAAATGAGAAAGAATAAGACAGAGGAAACGTTTGTTGACGATGGCCATACCATCGTTAACATGAACGTTCCCGGTATGAAGGGTTACAAAACTCCGGAGGAAATTCAGCACCAGAAGGAAATGGCCGAGCTAAAGCTTTCCCGCAAGGAAAAATGGGCAATATGGAAGGCGGGCTTACTTCTTTTGGGAAGGATGATTATTATGACAGGCCTTTTCTTCGGCATATTGTATTGCTGTGTGATGCTGTTGTTCGGAGGTATTCGTTAGTGAAGCAGTCATCTTACAACCGTCACTTGGTCAAATGTCCGCATTGCAATGCCGATGTGCTTGACCATATGACCGAGTGCCCGCATTGCAAGGGCAAGTTACAATCAAAGTACTTTTCGGGTGGTGCATCCGGTAGCACAAAGCGCACGCTTGCAATAATTGTTGTTGTGTTGGCAGTGGTGTGCGTGGTGGCGTATTTATCTTTCAAACAGTAGTACTTGGGTATAATATTGCAAAAATGAAAAAATAATTAAAAATTTTTCTTTTAAGGGTGTCAAAATCTTTGACACCCCGTTTTTATTATGATAAAATATGTAGGCTGTGGACTAGGGGAAGACCCGTAAGGTTACTGAAGTAAACAGAAAACTTGCGGTTACCCAGCAAAGAACGGAGATTCTTTGCGGTTGAACTCGCAGTACCAGGCGTCAAGTGGCGTAGCCTGCCAAACTAACGTCAGTACAAATTAGCAAACTGAGGTTTGCTTTATTAAAGGTCTCAGCGTGACACACACGGATTAGTTGTCAGCGAAAGAGTTCAACAAATAAAAATACATTAAAAGGAGTAAAAAACACAATGGCTAACCAAAAAATCAGAATCAAACTCAAATCCTACGATCACAACCTTGTAGACCTTGCTTGTGAAAAGATTGTTGAAGCAGTTACCAAAATGGGTAGCAAAGTTTCGGGACCTATTCCTCTTCCTACCGAAAAGGAAATTGTAACGGTACTTCGTGCAACACATAAATATAAGGATGCACGTGAACAATTTGAACTTCGCACCTACAAGCGTTTGATAGACATCTACAGCCCTAACGCAAAGACGATTGACTCACTTACCAAATTGGATTTGCCTGCAGGCGTAGACGTAAAAATTAAGTTATAATTAAAAAGTATATACGGAGGTGAACTTTATCATTATGAATAAAGCAATCATAGGAAAGAAACTCGGCATGACATCACTCTTTCTTGCCGACGGAACAATGATTCCGGTAACCGTAGTAAAAGCAGGTCCTTGCACAGTAGTGCAAAAGAAAACCGTTGAACACGACGGATACGACGCTGTACAACTCGGTTACGAAGAAGTTGACGAAAAGAAACTTAACAAGCCGGAAAAAGGCCACCTTGCCAAAGCAGGCGCAGGTAACCTCAAGTACCTTCACGAATTTAAGCTGGATAACTCTTCCGCTTTGGAAGTTGGCTCCAAAATTGAACTTGACGTTTTTAGCGAAGGCGAACTTGTTGACGTTACAGGCGTAACAAAAGGCCACGGTTTTACCGGCGTTATTAAACGTTGGAACCAACAACGTCTCAAGGAAACCCACGGTGTAGGTCCTGTTCACAGAGAAGTTGGTTCTATGGGTCCTATCAGTTCTCCATCACGTGTAATGCCGGGTAAAAACTTGCCTGGACACTACGGTGTAGAACAAGTTACTATTTTGAATCTTACCGTTGCAAAAGTTGACAAGGAAAGAGGCGTTCTTCTCATCAAGGGTGCCATTCCGGGTGCAAAAAACAGCGTTGTTTACGTACGCAACGCCGTTAAACAATAATTGATGAAAAGGAGTAGAGAATAATGCAAGTTAAAGTTTTTAACACTTCTATGCAAGAAGTAGGAAAAATGGATATTAACGACAGCGTATTCGCTTGTGAGTACAACGAAGCTCTTATTCATCAGGCAGTTGTTGCTTATCAAGCTAATCAACGTCAAGGCACAAAAAGCGCACTTACCCGTACGGAAGTAAGGGGCGGTGGCATAAAGCCTTGGAGACAAAAGGGCACAGGCCGTGCAAGACAAGGTTCCATCCGTGCTCCGCAATGGACGGGCGGTGGTGTTGTTTTTGCACCGAAACCACGTGACTTTGAAAAGAAAATAAACAAGAAAATGAAGGCGCAGGCTTTCCGCAGTGCAATCAGCTACAAAGTTGCCAACAACGAGTTTGTTGTTGTTGATAAATTTGCGCTTGAAGCACCAAAGACAAAACTTGTTGCAAACATTTTGAAAAACTTCGGCTATGACAAGAAAACGCTTATTATTGTTGCGGAAGGTCAGGAAGACGTAGTAAGAGCAGGCGCAAACATTGAAAAACTTACCGTTACGCACGCAAACCTTGCAAACGTTTACCAACTTGTTGCAAATGTAAACGTTATTGCTACGCAAGAAGCCGTAAAAGTAATTGAGGAGGCATATTCACTATGAATTCCTACGACGTAATTATCCGTCCGGTTCTCACCGAAAAGAGTTATACCGGCATTCCATCCAAAACTTACACATTCCGTGTTGCAAAAAGTGCAAACAAGGTAGAAGTTAAAAAGGCTGTGGAAGAAATTTTCGGAGTTAAAGTAGAAAAAGTAACAACATCTGTTGTTAAAGGCAAAACCAAGAGACAAGGTCGCACTGAAGGCAAAACGCCTGATTGGAAAAAGGCTACTGTTTCTTTGACGAAAGATAGCAAAGCTATTGAGTTCTTTGAAAGTCTGTCCTAAGAGTCAGGAGGTTAATTTACAATGGCTATTAAAAAGTATAAACCGACTTCGCCGGCACGCCGTTTTATGAGCGTTTCCGCTTACGAAGAAATTACAACTACAACGCCGGAAAAGAGCCTTCTTGCGGTTAACAAGAAGACAGGCGGAAGAAACGCAACCGGCAAAATTACCGTTCGTCACATTGGCGGTGGTAACAGAATAAAGTACAGAATTATTGACTTTAAACGTGACAAGAGCGTTCCTGCAAAGGTTGCTTCTATTGAGTACGATCCAAACCGTACTGCAAACATTGCACTTTTGCACTACGCTGACGGCGAAAAGAGATACATTCTTGCGCCGGTAGGTCTTAAAGTAGGTGACACTGTTGAAGCAAGTGCTACGGCAGATATCAAAGTTGGTAACAACCTTCCTTTGGAAAATATCCCTGTAGGTACAATTGTTCACAATATTGAAATGAACCCTGGAAAGGGCGGTCAAATTGCACGTTCGGCAGGTATCTTTGCACAACTTATGGCAAAGGAAGGCAAATACGCTACAATTCGTATGCCAAGCGGTGAAATGAGACTTATTCTTCTTCAATGTCACGCAACAATCGGCCAAGTTGGTAACCTTGACCACGAAATCGTTTCCGTTGGTAAAGCAGGTAAAACACGTCACTTTGGCGTACGTCCTACCGTTCGTGGTAGCGTTATGAACCCTTGCGATCACCCTCACGGTGGTGGTGAAGGCAAATCACCTGTTGGTCGTCCTGGTCCTGTTACTCCGTGGGGTAAACCTGCACTTGGTTACAAGACAAGAAAGAAAAAGAAAGCATCTAACAAGTTTATTATTAAACGTGTGAACTAATCGGAGGAAGAAAAATGAGTAGATCAGTTAAAAAAGGACCTTACGTTCTCCCATCACTTATGAAACAAGTTAAGGCAATGAACGAAAAAGGCGAAAAGAAAGTTATAAAAACATGGTCAAGAAGTTCTACAATCTTCCCTGAATTTGTAGGACACACCATTGCGGTACATGACGGCAGAAAACACGTGCCTGTTTACATTACCGAAGATATGGTAGGCTTGAAACTTGGTGAATTTGCACCAACAAGAACATTTAAGGGACACGCCGGTAGCAAAACTACCGCTGCTAAATAGGAGGAAAAACAATGGCTACAAGAAGTAAGGCGAAAGCACTTAACCGTGCTGAAAACAGAGAAAAACGCCCTCATGCAATAGCAAAATACATTCGTATTTCTCCGTCTAAAGTTATGGTGGTTTTGGATTTAATTCGCGGAAAGAGTTACAAAGAAGCAGTTGCAATTTTGAAAAATTGCCCAAAATCTGCAAGCGAACCTATTTTGAAGGTTGTTAACTCTGCCGCTGCAAACGCCGAAGTAAACCTCGGTATGAACAAAGATACTCTTTACGTTGCTGAATGCTACGCAGATCAAGGCCCTACACTCAAAAGAATGCAACCTGTTTCACGTGGCAGAGGTTACAGTATCCTTAAAAGAACAAGTCACATCACCGTGATTCTTGACGAAATTGCGTAAGGAGGAAGGAACAATATGGGACAAAAAGTTAATCCGCATGGTCTCAGAGTAGGTGTAATTCAAGACTGGGACGCAAAATGGACTGCAGATAAGAAAAATTTTGCTCAATACATTAAAGAAGACGATAACATCAGAACCACTTTGAAGAAAAAGTACTTCCAAGCAGGTATCAGCAAAATTGTTATTGAAAGAAGCGAAGGAAAAGTTACCGTAGATATTCACACCGGAAGACCGGGCGTGCTTATTGGTAAGGCCGGTGCAGGCGCAGAAGAAATAAAAGCTGACGTGCAAAAGCTTGCAGGCGACAAAAATGTTGTTGTTAACATTATTGAAATCAAACGCCCTGATATGGATGCACAACTTGTAAGCGAAGCAATTGCCGCACAACTGGAAAAGCGTGTTTCCTTCCGTCGTGCAATGCGTCAATGCATGGGCAGAGCAACCCGTTCCGGCGCAAAGGGAATCAAAACAATGGTTTCCGGTCGTTTGGACGGTGCTGAAATTGCACGTAGCGAACAATACCACGAAGGTAGTATTCCTCTTCATACAATCCGTGCCGACATTGACTACGGCTATGCAATTGCAAACACAACGTTTGGTTGTATCGGCGTAAAAACATGGATTTATCGTGGAGAAATACTTCCTAAAAAGAAAAAAACAAACAAGGGGGTAACTGAAAATGTTAATGCCTAAAAGAGTTAAGCATCGCCGTCAATTTCGTGGAAGAATGAAAGGCGAAGCACACAAGGGCAACACGGTTGCCTACGGCGAATACGGACTTCAAGCGCTTGAATGCGGTTGGATAACCTCTAACCAAATTGAAGCTGCCCGTGTTGCTATGACACGTTTTGTAAAGCGTGGCGGACAAGTTTGGACGGATATTTTCCCTCACAAACCTGTTACCAAAAAACCTGCCGAAACACGTATGGGTTCCGGTAAAGGTAGTCCTGAATACTGGGTTGCAGTTGTAAAACCGGGCAGAGTTATGTTTGAAATGGCCGGCATTACGGAAGAACAAGCTCGTGAGGCACTTCGTCTTGCAAGCCACAAACTTCCGGTTAAGTGCAAATTTGTTAAAAAAGAAGAGGCGGTGAGCGCAGATGAAAGCAAGTAACGTACGTGAACTTAATAATGAAGAATTGGTAGCTAAACTTGCAGATCTCAAGAAGGAACTCTTCAATTTGCGTTTGTCGCATGCAACGGGTCAGCTAAACAACCCACTTGCACTCGCAAACGTTAAGAGAGACATCGCAAGAGTCAAAACGGTACTTCGTGAAAGAGAAGTAGCCGAAAAAAAGGCGTAAGCGGAGGTAAAGACTAATGGCTACAGAAAGAAATAGCAGAAAAGAAAGAGTCGGCATTGTCGTATCGGACAAAATGGATAAAACCATTGTAGTTGCCGTAATAAACAAATACAAACACCCTCTTTACAAAAAGACGGTGTCAACAACTAAAAAATACAAAGCCCACGACGAAAATAACGAATGCGGAATTGGCGATACCGTTCGCATTGTTGAAACAAGAAAACTCTCTAAGGATAAGAACTGGAGACTTCTTGAAATTGTTGAAAAGGCTAAGTAATAGGGGGAACGCAGCATGATTCAATCATTTACAAGACTTAAAGCAGCGGATAACTCCGGTGCAAAAGAACTTATGTGCATAAAAGTGCTTGGTGGCTCCTTCCGTAAATTTGGCAACATCGGTGACGTTATTGTTGCCAGCGTAAAGAGTGCAAACCCGGGCGGAATTGTTAAGAAAGGTGATGTAGTAAAAGCAGTTATTGTACGTTCATCCAGCGGTCTTAACAGAAAGGACGGCACGCACATTCGTTTTGACGATAACGCAGCAGTTATCATTGACAACCAAAAGCAACCACGTGGCACTCGTATTTTTGGGCCGGTGGCAAGAGAACTTCGTGAAAAAGACTACATGAAGATTGTTTCACTTGCACCGGAAGTGCTGTAACGAAGGAGGACAGAATAATGGCTAGTATGAATGTTAGGTCCGGTGACACCGTTGAAATTATTGTCGGAGGCGTAGAAGACTACGGCAAACGTGGAAGAGTCATCGTAGCAAACCCTGAAGAGGGTACTGTAACCGTTGAAAATCTCAATATGGTTACCAAACACCAGAAACCACGTTCAGCACAGGAACAAGGCGGAAAAATTGAACGCCCGAGAGCTATTGACGTATCAAACGTTATGGTTGTTTGCCCAAAATGTGGCAACAAAACCCGTGTAGGACACGTTCTCGGCGAAAACGGAAAGTATTTCCGTGTTTGCAAACACAAAAATGCCGACGGTACTATTTGTGGTGCATCACTTGATGCAAAAGCTGAAAAGAAAGCAGCAAAAAGCGCTAAAAAGTCAGCAGCAAAGAAAAAGTCTGCGACAAAAGAATAATAAAGGAGGAACAGAGCATTGGCTACAAATAATGAAAACAGATTGAAGACACTGTATACGGAAACTGTTGTTCCTCAACTTGTTAAAGAATTCGGTTACAAAAACGTCAACGAAGTTCCAAAACTTGTAAAAATTGTAATTAACACAGGTCTTGGTGACGTAAAAGACAACGCAAAGAGTGTGCAACTTGCCGTTGAAGAAATCAAGCAAATTGCCGGTCAAAAACCGCTGGTAACAAACAGCAAGCTTTCCGTTGCAAACTTCAAAATCAGAAAAGGTCAAACCGTAGGTGCAAAAGTTACGCTTCGTCGTGACCGTATGTATGCATTTATGGATAAACTTGTATCCATCGCACTCCCGAGAGTTCGTGACTTCCACGGTGTACCTACCAATTTTGACGGTAGAGGCAACTACACGTTGGGTATCAAAGAACAACTCATTTTCCCTGAAATCGTTTACGACCAAGTGGAAAAAACAAGAGGCTTTGACGTAACGTTTGTTACGACAGCCAAGACGGACGCAGAAGGTAAAGCCCTTTTGAAGTATCTTGGTATGCCTTTCAGAGCGTAAGAGAGGTGCATTATGGCAAAAAAATCTATGATTAACAAACAACAAAGAACACCAAAGTACACCACAAGAGGTTACACACGTTGTTCTATCTGCGGTAGACCGCACTCCGTTCTTAAAAAGTACGGTATCTGCAGAATATGTTTCAGAGAAAAAGCGTACAAGGGTGAAATCCCTGGCGTAAAGAAAGCAAGCTGGTAAGGAGGAAAATACTAATGGTTGTTACAGATCCAATTGCAGATATGCTTACTCGTATAAGAAATGCTATCACTGCAAAACACGCCGACGTTGAAATTCCTGCTTCAAAAACTAAAAAGGCTATTGCCGATATTTTGGTGGAAGAAGGTTACATTGCCGGCTATGAAGAAATAGAACAAGAACTCCAGAATTCACTTAAAGTAACACTTAAGTACGGCCCACGTGGCGAAAAGGTTATTACAGGCCTTAAGCGCATAAGCAAGCCGGGTCTTCGTGTTTACGCTAAGTGCGAAGAACTTCCAAAGGTTCTCAACGGTCTGGGAATTGCAATTGTGTCCACAAATAAGGGCATTATGACGGATAAGAAAGCTCGCTCACTCAATCTCGGTGGCGAAGTGCTTGCTTACATTTGGTAACGGGGAGGGTAAAATATGTCCAGAATAGGAAAGAAAGTTATTACAATCCCTGCAGGCGTAACTGTAAACGTAAGTAACGGTGAAGTTACCGTTAAAGGCCCAAAAGGCACGCTTACAAGAAAAATTGACAACGCTTTTAACTGCAAAATTGACGGCGCAAACCTCACGGTAGAATGTCCTGAAAAGGCTTCTAACGAACTTCAGGCAAAACACGGCCTTTACCGTTCACTTATTCACAATATGGTTGTTGGTGTAAGTGAAGGTTACCAAAAGGCACTTGTTATTAACGGCGTAGGTTGGAAAGTTGCCCTTCAAGGTACAAAACTTGTTATGAACCTTGGTCTTTCCCACACAGTTGAAATGCCTGCACCTGACGGAATCAAGTTTGAATGTCCTACCATTACGGAAATTGTTGTTTCCGGTTCGGACAAGGAACTTGTTGGTCAAATAGCAGCAGATATCAGAGCAAAACGTCCTGTTGAGCCTTACCACGGCTACGGCATTCGTTACAAAGACGAAGTTGTAGTTATGAAGGAAGGCAAGAAGGCAGGTAAGTAAGGAGCGCAGAAATGATTACTAAAATGAATAAAAATGCGGATAGAAGAATCCGTCATGAAAGAGTAAGAAAAAAGGTATTCGGTACAAGCGTACAACCACGTCTTTCCGTTTACCGTTCAACAAAATACATTTACGCGCAAGTTATTGATGACGTTAACGGAACAACTCTTGCAGCAAGCTCTTCTTTGGCTATGGCTAAGGAACTTGAAGGCAAAACAAAGTGCGAAATGGCAAAAGCTGTTGGTGCTGACTTGGCACAAAAGGCTATTAAGGCAGGCGTAAGTGAAGTAGTGTTTGACCGTGGTGGTTACATTTACACAGGCAGAATTGCAGCACTTGCCGACGGCGCAAGAGAAGCCGGCTTAAAATTCTAATGGAGGAGAACACAATGGAAAACGAAAAAGTAGAAGTAGTTGAAACTGAAGCTACGGCAGAAGTTGCCGCAACCGAAGCACCTCAACAAAAGAAATTCGGCCGTGACGGTTCTCGCCCTGACAGAAGACAAGGCGGACGCCGTCCAAACCGTGACCGTCAGGAAAAGGAAGACGACGGTCTCATCAAAAAACTTGTAGCAGTTAACCGTGTAACCAAGGTTGTAAAGGGTGGTAAAACAATGCGTTTCAGCGCACTTTGCGTTGTAGGTGACGGAAAAGGCATGGTGGGCGTTGGCATGGCAAAAGCAGCCGAAGTTCCACAAGCTATTGAAAAGGCAAACCTTCGTGCTAAAAAGAGCATGAAGAAAATTGCTGTTGTAGGTACAACAATTCCACACACGGTAATTGGTACATTTGGCCGTGGCAAAGTTCTTTTGATGCCTGCTCAACAAGGTACCGGCGTTATTGCAGGGGGTCCTGTTCGTAACGTTTTGGAAGCTGTCGGCATCAAAGATATCCGTACAAAGTCTTACGGTTCAAACAACCCTGTAAACTGTGTAAAGGCTACAATAGAAGGTCTTGCAAGTTTGCGCAACGCTGAACAAATTGCCGCACTTCGTGGTAAAAGCGTAGAAGAAATTTAAGGAGAGTAAACATGGCTGAAATTATGGAAAATGAAGTTGCCGTTGAAACTACGGCAGAAGTTAAGGCACCTGCTAAAACTTCCAAGAAAAAAGCAGTTCAGGCTCCCCTTTACATTAACGGCAGATACGTTGTTGAAAAACAACTTCCTGCAAAACCAAAAAAGGGCGCAAAGCCTTATGCAACTGCTAAAAAGCAAGTAAAAGTAACCCTTGTAAAGAGCACAAACGGCAGTCTTGAACAACACAAGCGCACCGTAAAGGCTTTGGGTCTTACAAAAATTCGTTCAAGTAACGTTCTCCCTGATAACGATGCAACCCGTGGAATGATTTTTGCGGTTAAGCACCTTGTTACTGTGGAAGAAGTGAAGTAGGAGGCAAAAAATGAGACTACATACAATTCAACCTGCCGTTGGCAGTACCACTGAAGCAAGAAGACTTGGCAGAGGTACAGGTAGCGGTCTTGGTAAGACAAGTGGCAAAGGCCACAAAGGTCAATGGGCTCGTAGCGGTGGCGGTGTTCGCCCTGGTTTTGAAGGTGGTCAAACACCTATCGCAAGACGCCTTCCAAAACGTGGTTTCAACAACAAGTTTGCTGTTGAATACGATATTGTAAACGTTGCCGCACTTAACGTATTTGATGACGGCACAGTTGTAAATGCAAAACTTCTCCACGAAACGGGACTTATTAACTTCAAAAAGAACGGCGGAGTTAAGGTTTTGGGTTATGGAGAACTCACCAAAAAACTTACTGTACAAGCGGTAAAGTTTTCCGCATCGGCTAAGCAAGCAATTGAAAATGCCGGAGGCGTTGCAGAGGTAATTGAATAATGTTTGAAACTATCAGAAATGCCTTTAAGATAAAGGAAGTACGCAAAAAGATTTTGATGACAATCTTGTTTGTAGTAATTTACAGATTTGGTTGTTATATTCCTGTACCGGGCCTTAGCTTGGCTAACGTTGACTTCTCTACCAGCGGTATGGATTTGACAAGTTTGCTTAATACCATTACCGGTAGTGCACTTGCACAAGGTTCTATTTTCGCCATCGGCATTTCACCGTATATCAACGCATCAATTATTGTGCAGTTGCTTACGGTTGCAATTCCTTCTCTTGAAAGACTTTCCAAGGAAGGCGAAGAAGGCAGAAAAAAGATTGACAAAATTACCCGTTGGGTAACACTTGGTTTGGCTATTATCAGTGCAATTGGTATTGTACTTGGTTTCAAGCAATACGGCATTGTAAATACGGCTTGGCTTTCTACCCTCGGTGCAAGTTTCTTTGAAGCACATCAATGGATTTTGTATGCTTACATTGTAACAATACTTGTGGGCGGAAGTATGCTTTGTATGTGGCTTGGTGAACGCATTACGGAATTTGGTGTTTCAAACGGTATTTCCGTCATCATTTTCGTAGGTATTCTTTCCACAGCAGGTCAAGCAATTATCAGAAGTATCAAAGGTATTATTGCCGGCGGTGACGTAGGAACACAAAACGCACTCAGCCTTGGTATTTTCCTTGTAACACTCGTTTTGATATTCTTCTTTATTGTTTGGGTTGACGGTGCCGAAAGAAAAATTAAGGTTCAATACGCTAAACAAGTTAAGGGAAACAAAATGTACGGCGGACAATCCACCTACATTCCTATCAAAGTTAACGCATCCGGCGTTATGCCACTTATTTTTGCTTATGCAATTATGAGTGTTCCGTCAATGCTTATCCAGACATTTGGCTGGAACGGCGGTTTGGCAAATTTCTTTATTGCGCAAACACAATCCGGAACGTGGCAAAACGTTATTTACATCTTTATACTTACCTTGTTAATTTTTGCATTTGCTTATTTCTATTCGCAAATTCAATTTAACCCAATTGAAGTAAGTAAAAACATTCAGGCTAACGGCGGATTTGTAACCGGTATTCGTGCAGGTAAGGAAACAAGTGACTATCTTACAAAGATTGTTTCACGTATTACCCTTTGGGGTGCAGTATTCCTTGCAATCATTGCACTTGTACCGTCGCTTCTCAATATGATTCCGCAATGGATTGGCTTGTCAACAGACACTACGCTGGTAAGTTCGTTCAGCGCAACTGGAATGCTGATTACCGTTTCCGTAGCACTTGAATTCTTCAAGGCTTTGGAAAACCAAATTTTGATGCGTTCCATAGGTAAGGGATTTTTGAAATAATGAAAATTGTTCTTTTAGGTGCACCCGGCTCCGGCAAGGGAACGCACGCGCAAAAGTTGACGAAAGAATTTAACATCCCGCAAATTTCCACAGGGGATATCTTCCGCAAAAACCTTAAAGAAGAAACTCCCCTTGGGAAGCAAATAAAAGACATTATGGCAAAGGGATTGCTTGTTCCGGATGAAATTGTAGTGGCAATTGTAAAGGACCGTCTCAAGGAAGACGACTGTAAAAACGGCTACATTCTGGATGGGTTCCCACGCTCAATTGTGCAAGCGGAAGCGCTTGACGGTTTTGACGGTATTGACTACGTTGTGGAAATTGACGTAAGCAAGGAAGAAATTGTAAACCGTCTTGCCGGCAGACGTTTTTGCCCTGCTTGCAACGGCACTTTCCATGTTTCTGCACTTGGTACAAGTATGGTTTGCCCAAACTGTGGTGAACAACTTATCATCCGTGAAGATGACAAGGAAGAAACCGTTCGTGAAAGATTGCGCGTTTACGATACAACAACCGCTCCGCTTGTTGACTACTATGCTAACAGCGGTAAACTGGTAAAGGTAGACGGAAACGGCGCAGTTGACGAAGTTTACGCAAGAGTTTTGTCGGTGCTGAAATGATTCTTTTGAAGACGGATTCTCAAATTGCAGTTATGCGCCGTGCAAACCAAATTGTAAAAGATACTCTCAACCTGCTTATTGAACACACCAAAGAGGGTGTAAGCACGTTGGAGCTCAACCGTTTGGCGCACGAATACATTACTTCGCAAAATGCAATTCCAAGTTTTTTGGGTTACAATGGCTACCCTGCAAGCATTTGTGTATCGGTTGATTCGGAAGTGGTGCATGGCATACCTACCAAACAAAAAGTTTTGCACGAAGGTGAAATTGTAAGCTACGATGTTGGCGCAATTTACAACGGTTGGAACGGTGACGCAGCAAGAACCGTCGGTGTGGGGATAATTTCCCGTGAGTGTCAACAGCTTATTGACGTAACCGAGGAATGTTTCTTTCAGGCGGTTCGTGCCATAACGCCAAACGTCTCCCGTTTGGGCGATATTGGTAACGCAGTACAAAGTTATGCCGAAAGTTTTGGCTACGGAGTAGTACGAGAGCTGGTAGGCCACGGGATAGGCCGTGCAATGCACGAAGACCCCGACGTACCTAACTTTGGCTCCGCAGGCCATGGTATGCGCCTTTCTTCGGGAATGACCATTGCCATTGAACCTATGATAACTATGGGAAGCGAAAAGGTGGACTGGATGAGTGACGGTTGGACGGTAAAAACCCGTGACAGAAAACCGGCATCTCACTACGAAAACACCATCGCCATAACAGACAATGGCATTGAGATTTTGAGTTTGTAAAGGTACAAATATGACGCAAAACAATTATCAGGTGGGAAGCGTGGTTTTGTCCGGACAGGGCAGAGATAAAGGCAACTTCTTTGTTGTGGTAAAACAAAGCGGTATAACCGTGTTTATTGCCGATGGAGAGTTGCATCGTTTGTCTTCCCCAAAAAAGAAAAATATAAAGCACGTTTCTTTTAGCGGTGTCGTTTTTGACGGCATTGCAGACAAAATAAATAACGGTAAAAAAGTCTTTGACAGCGAAATAAAAAGCGCACTCAGACAATTTGCCGAAAGCAAGGTTAAACAGGAGAATTAGTTATTTATGTCCAAAGACGACGTAATTGAAGTTGAAGGCATTGTTGTGGAAGCACTGCGTAACGCTGAGTTCAGAGTACGGCTTACCAACAATCACGAAATAACGGCTTACGTTTCCGGAAAATTGCGTATTCACTCTATACGTATTTTGCCGGGTGATGCCGTTAAGTTAGAAATGAGCCCTTACGACCTTACCAAAGGCAGAATAGTTTGGCGTAGCAAAGGCGTTCAACAGTAATTTATTGCAAATCAAACTTTATTAAATACGGCAAAAGCCGTTAAGGAGAACAAAAATGAAAGTAAAACCTTCAGTAAAACCTATGTGCGATAAGTGCAAGGTAATAAAACGTAACGGAAAAGTTATGGTTATTTGCTCAAAATATCCAAAGCACAAGCAAAGACAAGGCTGATTCAGGCTGAAATCTTTTGAAGGATACACTCACACTCAAAGCGCAGAAGCATCATTCCACTTTGGCCTATGCGTTTGGCAGTGTGTTGACATAAAATCCCAAATACACAAAAACAAAATTTTTAAGGAGAAAAATCAATGGCTCGTATTTCCGGTGTAGATTTACCAAGAGAAAAACGTATTGAAATCGGCTTGACTTACATTTACGGAATCGGTCGCACTTCAGCAAGCAAAATTCTTGCTGAAACCGGTGTAAACCCAGACGTTCGTGTAAAGGATTTGACCGAAGACGACATCACCAAAATTCGTGACTGTATTGAAAAGAACTATCAGGTAGAAGGTGACCTTCGCCGTGAAGTTTCTTTGAATATCAAAAGACAGATTGAAGTTGGTTCTTACAAAGGTATCCGCCACAGAAAGGGACTTCCTGTAAGAGGACAATCAACAAAACAAAATGCACGTACCAGAAAAGGTCCAAAACGTACCGTTTCCCGTGCTAAAAAGGACAAATAAGGAGGTAAAGAATAATGGCTGCTACTAAAAAAGTTGTCAAGAAAAAGAAAGACATACGAAAAGTTGAAAAAGGTCAAGTACATATTCACGCTTCCTTTAACAACACAATTGTAACATTTACCGATTTGAACGGTAACGCACTTAGCTGGAGCAGTGCCGGTTCACTCGGTTTCAGAGGTTCTCGTAAGAGCACTGCATTTGCCGCACAACAAGCAGCAGAAGTTGCCGCAAAAGGCGCAAAGGAATACGGAATCCGTTCCGTAGAAGTGTACGTTAAGGGCCCTGGACAAGGCAGAGAATCCGCAATCCGTGCTTTGCAAACGGAAGAAATTGAAGTTACGCTTATCCAAGACGTTTCACCAATTCCTCACAACGGATGCCGTCCTCCGAAACGTAGAAGAGTTTAATTAAGGAGAATCAAAAAATGGCAAGAAATACTACTGCAGATTGCCGTCAATGCAGACGCGAAAAATGCAAATTGTTTCTTAAAGGCGAAAGATGCTACACCGATAAGTGCGCTTTGGTAAAGCGTGGTAAGGTGCCTGGCGTTCACGCTGATAGCAGAAAAAAGATTACTGAATACGGACTTCAGCTCCGTGAAAAACAAAAAACAAAGAGAATTTACGGTCTTCAGGAAAAACAATTCCATGGCTACTACGAAGAAGCTGAACGCCAAAAGGGTGTTACCGGTAGTAACATGCTTATTTTGTTAGAACAAAGACTGGACAACGTTGTGTACCGTATGGGTATAGGCGCTTCTCGTAGCCAAGCAAGACAATTCGTTAACCACGGCTTAATTACCGTTAACGGTAAGCGTGTAACAATTCCAAGTTATCAAGTTAGCGTAGGTGACGTTATTGCCGTAAAGGACAACAAAAAGGAACAACCTTTGTTTGTTGCTCTTAAAGATGCCAAAAAGGCAGCAAATCTTCCAAAGTGGTTGGATTTTGAACCGTCAACACTTAGCGGAAAGGTACTTGCAAAACCTGAACGTGAAGATATTGATATGACAATCCAAGAACACATGATTGTCGAATTGTACTCCAAGTAAAGTTTTTTGAAGCACAAACCGACAAAGTTGCAACACTTGTTGCAACAAGAGCATTGGCGAACGGCTGTTTTGCGTTCGTGTGCTTGGCTGTGGGTTTTGGTTATTTGCAACAAAGCCCGTGGCAAAAAATTAAATAAAGGAGATTGTTGCTTATGATGGAAATAGAACAACCTAAGATGACTGTTGAAGAAAGTGGCAAAAACGCCAGTCATGTAAAGATTGTTGCTGAACCACTGGAAAGAGGCTACGGTATTACCTTTGGTAATGCGTTGCGCAGAGTTCTTTTGCTGGCTCTTCCCGGTGTTGCAGTGGTAGGTCTCAAAATTGACGGCGTTGAGCACGAATTCACAACCATCCCAGGTGTAAAAGAAGACGTTACTGACATTATTTTGAACATAAAGGCACTTGCCTTAAAATCAGATAACGAAGATAACGATTTTAGAACAACTATTACAATTTCAAAACAAGGTCCTTGTGAAATTCACGCCAGTGATATTGCTACCGGTCCGGAAGTGGAAATTCTTAACCCGGATTTGTACATTTGCACGGTGGAAGAAGGCGCAACATTTAACTGTGAACTTTATGTTGCACGTGGTTGCGGTTATAACTCTATTGAAAAGAACAAGGAACGTAACAAAGAACTTAAACTAAGCTACCCAATTGGTTACATAACAATTGATTCCACCTTCGGTCCTGTAAAACACGCAAGCTACACTGTTGAAAGTGCCCGTGTGGGACAGGATATTACCCGTGATAAACTTATTTTGGAAGTGGAAACCAACGGCGCATTTTCCGGCAAGGAAATTGTATCGTTGGCAGCAAAAATCATTTCCGACCACATCAAAATGTTTGTAGACCTTTCAAGCAGGTTTAACAACAGTATTCTGAAAGAAACGGATTCGGACCCTCGTACCAAAATTTTGGAAATGAGCATTGACGAAATGGATCTCTCCGTCCGTTCATACAACTGTTTGAAGCGTGCGGGCATACAAACTGTGGAAGATATTACCTTGCGTAGCGAAGATGATATGTTAAAAGTTCGTAATCTGGGAAGAAAATCCTTGGATGAAGTTATTGCCAAACTGGAGAGTTACGGCTTGTCTTTGAGAAATAAGGATGAATAGGAGATAGAAAAATGGCAGCACAAAGAAAATTAGGAAAACCAACCGATCAAAGATTGGCTCTTTTGAAAAATCAAGTTTCACAACTTCTTTGGAACGGCAAACTTGAAACAACCGAGGCTCGCGCTAAGGAAGTTCAAAAACTTGCCGAAAAGTACATTGCTCTTGCAATCAGCACCTACAAAGACACCGTAGAAGTTGAAAAGAAGAAGATTGTAAACGGCGCTGAAACAACAATAAAAGTTGTTAACGATGGCAAGGATAAGCTTGCAACAAGACGTTACCTTATGGCTAACCTTGCAGATTTGCAGGAAACCCGCCTTCCAAAGGAAAGCGCAACCGCTTACAAACTTCGTACAAAGGATGTAAAGCACCCTTTGATTGAAAAGATTTTCAATGATTATGCACCAAAGTTTGACGGAATTGCCGGTGGACATACTGCAGTTTACAAAATGACTGCACGCCGTGGTGATGCTGCAGAAATGGCACTTGTTGTTATTCTTTAATGATAATTCGCCAATTTCCGCAAATTACAAAAGAAAAAAGCACCCTGTTTAACGCAGAGGTGCTTTTTTAATTTCTCAACGCCGGATGTTCGTTGTAAAGGCAACAACCAAGCGTTGTCGCTAAGGTTGTGCCGACTTGGCACGGTTTATCAAGCCGTTGATGTGTCCCCTTAACAAACCCTACACAAATTACACTCCATTTGATAAAAGGAATCAAACGTGGCCCCGAGTGCAAAAGTTCCCGCATAGTTCGCAATTTTTGCGTTTAGTAAAATTGTGATTGGCTGTTGTCCTTTTTAATATGCTTGCAGTAAAAGGCGTGGTGTGTTAAAATGTGTGCATAAGTACATGTTTACATAGGTGAAAAAATGAAAGATTTTGAACAACTTGCAAATACGCTTGGTTTTTCGGCGCACGTTTTGCCCACTGCCGAACTGCCTTTTGACGAAAATTTTCGTGATTTTTGTGCTGAAAACGTGTGCGGAAACTACGGCATTTGCTATTCCTGTCCGCCGGATTGCGGAACATACGAAACTTTGCGTGACAGCGTTTTGGCGCACAAGTATGCGCTTGTTTTGCAAACAATGCCACACGTAAACAACGTGTTTGACCGTGAAGAAATTTACAACTTGCGCAAATCTCACAACAATGCTGAAATGCAACTACTTGCCGAAATAAAAAAACACTGTGCCACAGCCTTTATGATAGGCGCAAGCACCTGCACGCTTTGCCGTCCGTGTCAAAAACAACTCGGCAAGCCGTGTGCGCATCCCGACATCCGTTTTTACTGCCTTTCCGCCTACTGCATTGACGTGCGCAAAACCGCTTCGCAGTGCCAAATAGAGTTCAATTACAATAACAAAACCGCCCAAATGCCATTTTTTGGTATGATAATTTTTGACTGAACAACCCACGCAACTTGCAAACTTTTTGCCACCGCAAAAAACTTTAAAAAATTTTGTAAAAACTCTTGACTCTTACGCAACGGCATACTTTACAATGCTTACTAATAGGAGGAAACGACCGTTATGTTACTTTCCATAGGCGAATTTTCCAAACTGGCAAAAACCACCGTGCGTACATTGAGGTTTTACGACGAAATAGGACTGTTTAAGCCGACTTTTATTGAAGAAAACGGCTACCGATACTATTCCGTTGAAGATTTGGAAAAGGTTTCGCAAATTATTGAACTGCGTAAGTTTGGGCTTTCATTGGACGAAATTAAAAGCATTGTAGTTGCCGGCAACGATGTGCAGACTATTTTGGAAAACAGGCTTAAAACACTTGAACAACAGGTGGAAAGTGAGCGTAACAACATTTCTCTTATTCAAAAAAAATTAAAGGAACTACAAGGAGAAGAGAAAATGAGCGATTATAAAGCAACGGAAATGCAACTGCCGTCCTACACAGTTTACTACCGCCACGGAGTAATAAAAGATATGTCTTGCCTGACGGATTTTGTTTTGCAAGCTGGAGAAGAATGTCGCAAAAACAATCCTACACTAAAGTGCAGTGACGACTACTGCTACGTTACTTACGAAGCGGAAGAATACCGTGAAACTGACGTGGAACTGGAATACGTTGAAGCGGTGGAAAGCTTTGGCAAGGAAAGCGAGAACATAGGTTTCAAAACCGTGCCGGCAATAAAGGCAATTTGCATTGAGCACAAAGGCTCTTACGAAAAACTTGGCGAGGCTTACGCTTTTGCACTTGCCTATGTAAAACAAAACGGCTACACAATTTGCGACAAAATTCGTGAAGTTTACGTTCACGGTTGTTGGGATTGTGAAAACACCGACGACTACTTGACGATAATTCAAGTGCCGGTAAAATAATCTGAAACCGTTGTAATGTGTGCAACTTACAACGGTTTTGTTGCAAAGCAGTACTAAAAAAGCCAACCGATATTTCGGTTGGTTTTTATTTACTGATTATCAGCCTTTTGTGTTGTGGTGTTGCATAACAGTGGCAATTGTTTCGCCGTTGGCAAAGTCGTAAAGGGCGTTTGCACCTGTTTTCAGCGCTTCGTCCAAAACTTTGTGGTCTTCTTCCGTTATTTGCGAAAGTACAAAGTCAATAAGTGCCATCGGAGTTTCCTTTTTTGTGCCTATTCTCACTCGTGCAAAATCTTCTGTGCCAAGGCATTGTAAAATGTTGCGCATGCCGTTATGCGTGCCTGCCGAGCCTTTTTCCCTAATGCGAACTGCGCCAAGCGGAATATCCACGTCGTCATAAACCACAATTATGTCTTTTGTTTCCAACTTGTACTTATGCACAAGCATTTGCACGCTTTCGCCTGAAAGGTTCATGTAGGTAAGTGGTTTGGCAATTATTACTTTTTCCCCACCAAGGCGTGTGTGCGCAGTAACGGCCTTGCACTCGTCCTTGTCAAAACAAGTTACGCCAAGTTTTTGTGCCAAAAGGTTTGCGCAATCAAACCCAACGTTGTGCCATGTATTCTGGTATTTTTTCTCCGGATTTCCCAGCCCGACAATCAATTTCATTATTATTCTCCTGTTGATAACATTTTAGCACATTTTTTGCGCATAGTAAACAGTTTGATGTTATTACGTACGCTTTACTTTACGGCAAAAACGTGGTAAAATAATGCAGTAAACTTGCGTGAAAGCAGGTAATTTGCAATATGTCGGAATTTTTCCAAAAAATAAATAATTGCGAGGCTTACAAAAACCTTGCTCTTGATACCCGTGGTAAAACTTTTATCACGGCTTTTGGCGTGCAACCGACGGAAAAACCGTTTATCGCAAGTGCTGTAGACGGCTTTGTTTTGTACGTTTGTACCGACTACGTTGAAAGTCAACGTATGGTGCGCACTTTGCAGGCACTCGGCAATAAAAATGCCGTCTATTTGCCTGCACGTGACGATGTTTTGCTGTACAAACGTAGTGCTTCCCGTGAAAGCATAAACAAACGCAACGCAATTTTGCACGGTATTTTGCAGGGTAAAATCAACTGCATTGTAACCTGCGTAGAAGCACTAACACAGTTTTTACCAAGCAAAAAAGTGTTTGAAGAAAGCACCTTTGCCGTTACTGTCGGTCAAAGTGTAAGCACCGATGTACTTGCCGAAAGGTTTGTTTTTGCCGGTTACATACGTACCGAAGCTGTAAGTGGTGCAGGCGAATTTGCACTTCGTGGTGACACGTTGGACGTAATGTTGCCAAGCGGAGAACGTTACCGCACAAGTTTTTGGGGCGATGACGTGGAGGAAATTCGTCAAGTGGAATCCGACAATAAGTCAGCCATTAAGGTGCAATCGTTTACGGTACTTCCGTTGTTTGACGTTACGCCTGTTACAGCGGAAAAATTAGCGGAAATATCCGCAGTTGTAAACCGTCGGAAATGTACTCCCGATGCCAAAAGCCGTCTGACGGAAATTGTTGACAGCCTTATGTTGTCAGCAGGTAACGGTTTTGCGGACAATGTATGGCTTACACCGTTTGCCAAGGCGGATACGTTGGCAAGTTATCTTCCGCAAAACACCGTAGTGGTGCTTGACGAACCTAAGCTTGTACTTCAACGCATAGATTTTTTGGTAAATGAACATGCCAAGCGCACTGTAAACCTTGCCGAAGCAGGCGAAGTGTTGCCGTTGCATCAAAAGGCAATTATGGGGCGTGAACTACTGCAAAATTACAGCGGTTTCAGTCACCTTGCCTTGCAGACTTTGCCGTACCAGACACCTGCTTTTGAACCGCAGACTGTGCATAACTTCAAAACAACAGCCATTCCTTCTTACGCAGGCAGAGACAAGCAACTTGCAACGGATATTTGCAATTGGAGACGTAACGGGTACGACGTGGTGTTGTTTGCAGGGACGGAAAACACCGCCGATCTTAAGAAAAAACTTGCCGATTTGCACGCATACGTAGTGGAAAGCGACCACTTTGAACAGCAACAGGGTGACGCCTTGATTGTGGCTGATGCTATTGAACACGGCTTTGTTTCGCACACAAACAAACTTGTAGTAATAGGCACTCGTGATCTTGGCCGTCGTACGAATCCGAGGGCCTTCCGCAAAGCGACAAAGGCTGTCAACATCAAGATG
>JAZLJV010000002.1:0-10049 GCA_045618025.1 Clostridia bacterium | reverse complement strand
TTTTCGCTGATATCATCAACAGGCAAAGCAAAAATAATGCCTTGCGCATCCGTTGCAGGCCCTACTGCTTGGTACAGCTCCTTAAAAAGAGTATTGCGCTTTTTTGCATCAACAACAAGCATTACAATATTTTTTTCGTGTTGCACAACGACATTAAAAAACTTTTCCGCCTCGTATTTGCTCATACCGAAGGCATTCAAAAATGTGCCACCACCAATGCCAAGCCGATTGCAGACATCCACTATTTGTTGTTCAAAACCGTAGTTTACAACGGCAAAAACAACTTCAGCCTTATTGTCCTTGGCTACCGCAATAGGTTTTTTTACCGTTGATTTTGGCTTTTTGGCTTCAGATTTTGCCTCTGCCTGTTTTACGTTTGTTACATTCAATTTTTGTTCACTCATTACAGCACCTCACTACTACGATAGTCTACCAAAAAACGGTAGGTTGAAACGCCGATTACAGCAGAAAGCGGAACCGTCCAGCAAACGCCGTAGCAATTGCGGACTTTGGCAAACTTGTCCTCCAATGCACGCACAATTTGTTTGCATTTGTCTTCACTTACAAAACTAATCAAAACGTCCTTGCGTGTATCTTCCAGCACCTTTTGCAACTCCTTAGCCCTAAGGCCCTCACCCGATGTAACATACTGTGCATTTACGCCGTTTTCTTCCAACAAATCTACAAACAAATTTGCCTTGCCGTGACTTACAACGGTAAAAAGTATTTTAAGTTTTTCAGCGCCTTGTCTTTTCATATTCCTCTCAAAAATCTATTATTTGTTCGTCAGATTCGCTCAGCATTGCTTGCATTGCAATACGTCTGTCACGGTTTTTGCGAATTATTGCGCCAAAACCAAGCATTTGTATGGTAATAAGCGGAACCATTGCCACCAGCGCAACCACGCCAAAGGCATATTCAAAAATGTCGGACGTACCACAGTTTTCCGCACATAGTCCCACCATAAGTGGCAATATAAAACAAGAAGTAAGCGGACCGCTTGCCACACCGCCGGAGTCAAACGCAATAGCCGTGTATACCGGCGGAACAAACAACGACAATGCCAACGAGATAATATAGCCAGGGACAATAATGTACATAAGTGGAATGCGCTTTACAATACGCAATGCGGAAAGTGCCAATGCCAAGCCCACACCAACGGCAAGCGCCGTAAGCATTGCCCGTTTGGAAACACCTCCACCGGTTATTTCCTGCACCTGATTTACCAACACCTGAATTGCCGGTTCCGCCAGCACTACCAATGCGCCCAAAACGGCGGTAAAAAGCACAATCCACAACGTTTTTGCCGATGCCAAACCGACACCGACTTTGTAACCAATGCCCAAAAACACGGTATTTGCTGCCGTTAAAAACGCTGTTAAGCCTACAAACGTTATCAAAATGCCAACGCCCAATTTTAGCAATTTTGCCTTTGACAACTTCAAAAATGTTATGTCGCAAACGACAAATACCGCCACAATAAGCCCAAGCGACAAGGCAACCTCACCAATATGAACGCTGAAAAACCTACTGAAGTATTCGCCGACAATATTATTCCAATTGCCGTTATATTGTTCTACGTCAAAAGTAAGACCGGTGTTTTTGAAGGCAAAAATTGAAAGCAACAGCACTGCCACCACCGCACCGCAAGAACACAGCGCAATAAGACCAAAGCTGTTTTCTTTGGCATCCCTTGCGGAAAGTGTCTGCGCAATACCTATGCCCAATGCCATAATAAACGGCACTGTAACCGGACCTGTTGTAACACCGCCCGAGTCAAACGCAAGAGGCAAAAAACGGCTTTTTCCCTGTGAAACAACCACAGCCAAGGCAAATAGCAACAAATAAAAGAACATAAGCAGTGTGGAAAGGGATTTTTTGAATACAATTTTAAGAATTGCCACCACCAAAAACACACCTACACCGGCTCCCACTACCAACACAAGCAACAATTTGCTTGGAAGTACAGCGGAAAGTTGCTGTGCAAGCACGGCCAAATCCGGTTCGCTAACCGTTACCAACACACCAATCAGCAGTGAAACCAACAACAATAACGGCAGTTTTTTGCGCTTTGTCAAACCGCTTCCGACATATTTACCCATGGGCGTCATAGACATTTCCGCACCAAGGTTAAACAATGCAATGCCCAAAATTGCCATAACCGAGCCAAAGCCAAACGCCAACGCCTCGGACGTGGTAAGTGAAAACAGCGGTATGGGCGTTATTCCCACCGCCAAAATAAGTACCACAATAGGCAAAACAGCCACAAGTGCTTCTTTAAGCTTTTGCAAAAACATTTTCAACATATTTTAAGTATACCAAAATATACAATAAATTTCAAGTAGTATCGGGCTTCCTTTTGTAAAAAGTTTGTTAACTGTACAAAAATGGCGCAAAGCCAACACAAAGTTGACAATGCGCCTGTTTTTAGTTGTCGTTTTACTTAGTTGCAACTGTTTCGGCACGTTTTTTATCCGTACAAGTTACCGTCAACGCACGACTGATAACCCCTAAACAAGTCGTCACACTTTCATCCGAGACAATTCCCAAAAGCAAAGTGCGCAGTCTGGCATATTTTTCTTCGTCGGAAATATCTTCGGCATAAATAACTTTGGCATTTTCCGCAAGTAGTTTTACTTCCGCAACAAAATCTTTCATAGAAAGTTCTTTTGAAAGCAATTTTTCCCTTACATTGCCAAAATACAAAAGTTGGTTGTAAAATACACCAAACACGTCATCGGCAAGAAGGCTTTTTAGACTTTGTCCCGAAAGTGAACTGAAAAACCTGAAAATTACCGATGCCAATGCGCCGGTGGTAGCACCACCAACTGCCGTAGAGCAAATTTTTCCAAACAAATCGGCATCAATTTTGTTGATGTAAAATACATCACAAAAAGCAAATGCCGTGCCAATAATAAATGGCATAATGCAGGCAAAATCAAACTTGTGCAAAACGTCGCTGTTTACCTTGTTGACAAACGCTTTTTTTAACACTTGCGTAAGAATGCAGGTAATAACGGCGTAAACAACAACATACAAATTGTCGCCCGTTTTCAAAAATGAAAAACACGACTGCAAAAACGTTTCTAAATCCATGTTTCTTTCCTCATCTTTTCAAGGAAACACAGTCCCACGTTTCCGCTTTTTTTTGCAAAACGGTCACTTGTTTTGCACTTTTTTGCCAAATTGCGCACTACTTACCCGAAAAAGGCACACAAAAAGCAAAAAGTTGGTGCAAAGCCCCGAAGAAACACAAAAAAGTGCCGCTACGTTTTGCGACACTTTTATTTTATACCGCTGTTTACGGTTTTTTCAAGTTTTACTGTCAAATTTTTTGCGAGATATGCCTACAAAAATTATCTGTCGTTCATCGTCAGACGGTAAATATCGTTTTTGGCGCAATTACGGTCTTTAGCCACTGCTTTTACCGCTTCAGACTTACTCATACCGGAGCTGATGTAGTACTGCAAATGTTCTTGTACAGACAAAGCGCACAACGGATTATCCTCCTTTTGAGCATCAACAACCAACACAAACTCCCCTTTGTCGTCATCAATTACGTCGCCGAGTTTGCAAAAAGTGGCCCGTTCGTGTGTTTTGGTAAGTTCCTTTACCAAACAACAATCACGGTTGCCGAGACGACTGCAAAGATACGCCATATTTTCCTTAATGTCGTGAACAGGCAGGTAAAACACCGCCACGCCGACTTTGCCATCCAAAAGAGCATCACGGTCTTTGGCTTTTTCCGGCAAAAAACCGTAGTAAGTAAAGGGCGGTTTGTAACCGCTGATAATAAAGGCATTTACAAACGCACTGGCACCGCTTACCACAGTATAAGGCAAATTGCGCTGTTTAAGTGCATTAACCAAAATATTGCCCGGGTCATTTATGCAAGGCATACCGGCATCGCTTATTACAGCAATATCTTCGCCCTTTTCGACAAAAGCAAGCACAAAATCAAGACTTTGCGTTTCGTTGAACTTGTGGTAACTATACAAAGGCTTTTTTATTTCGTAGGCGGAAAGAAGCACCTGCGAATGCCGTGTGTCTTCACAAAATATGGCGGAAACACTTTTCAAAACTTCCACTGCACGAAGAGTAATCTCCTGCAAATTGCCAATAGGTGTTGCTACAAAATAAACCATTTTTTAACCTCTAAAACACTGCATTATGCGTCAAAACACGCAACACGTGTATGCTTTAACGCAATATTTGCCATGCAATTTTACTGCTTAAAGCAAGTACCCAATTTGTCTTTTTCAGCTTTGCGACGTTTGCTCTCACACGCATACAAAACGTAAAATACACCGGTAAACAAGCCGGTAAACACAAGCCCTATTACCAACTGAATAAGCTTTACACGGTAGTAAGGTGAGCCAAACAAGCCCGTCTCGGCAAGGAACATTTTTTCCGTAAAAGGCAAAAACTCAACTGCTTTTTCCACGTCAAACATAAAGAAGTAGTTACACTTCCAATAGGTATTATCGGTGGCAAGGTAAATGCCGTTAAACCAAATACCAAGCACAAGCACCGCAAAAAAGTAAATTGCCCAACAAATAAGCACGTCTTTTACGTCTTTTGCTTTTAGTGGCTTAAACATTTTTAGCGTTATCATAAGAGTAGGAACGCAAATAACGTTCTGATGTTCCATAATGTAATGCCAGTTCCATACCTCTCCAATGCCAACGTTGTTAACGTTTAACAGTGCAATTGCCAAAATTGCCCCAAAAACGTTGGAAACCACGCAAAAATGGTATATTTTTTCGTTTTTTGTCAGCAATGTAAGCAAAATAAGCGCACCGCCTATATTGCACAGTTGCAGTGGAAAACGTTGTGCGTTTATTGTGCCTACCATATTGAACATTTGGTGATACTGCAAAATAAGCGACAGCGTCAACACAAGCAACATAATATACTTTGTTTCGTAACTTTTATTATAAAAAATGCGTGTTACAACAAATATTTCCACCACAATTTCCACAGCCCAAAGCAGGTGATAAATGCCGTAAGGCTTAAACACAATGCTTGTATAGCCAAAAATGTGTTGTGGAACGTAAATAGGCATAATTGTTACAACAAGCGTTGCCAATGTCGCCAACGTCAGCAAGCCGTCTTTAACGTTTTCAAAACGGAAATCTGAAAGACGGTCCAACAAGCGATAGCACAAAAGGACAATTTCCACTAACAAAATAGCACCGAACAACCACGCACGAAACGTCGGATTGGTCAAAAATGCCTGCAGTTTTCCGCTTTCGGCAAATGCCGGAATAGTGCCAAGGCCTCTGCCATCGGTAAAAAGTTGTGCAAATTTGCCGTAAAAGCACACGTTAAGCAATGCAACAGGCAACAAAAACAACCCGGCAACACGATTCAGATGCTTTTTGTTAAAGAACACAACGCACGGCAACAGCACAAAAGCAAGGTCGTTGAACCAACGCAAAAATGCTTGCAGAGTGTAGTTTTTGGTTAACAGATCTTCTTCGCTGTAACACAAACAAAGCAAATCCGGCAAAAGACACTGCAACAAGTAAACTGCACTCCACACAATTGCAACAATTTTTACAATTTTTTCCAAAATCAATTGTCTTTTATTATTTGGTATGAATACAAACTTATTGAGTACAATAAGAGTAATTAATACTGTCAAAATGGCAAAAAACACACAATAAAACACTGTAATTTCACCTTCTTTTAGTCATTTAAGCCATAGTATGCTTTAGCTTCCGGCGAATACCGGCCGTTTTCGTCAAGAATACACATAGGTTTGTGCAACACACAGTCGCTTTTTCCGCCTTTTACACCACGAACCAGCACCAATACAGGCTCGGCATCAGGCCGTGGACAAACGGGCAAAATTTCTTTGGTGGCAATGCCCACAGCGGAAAGTTCGGCAATAAGTTCAGCAATACGTGCACTTTGATAAACCACGTAAAAACTGCCCTTGTTGTTTAGCACTTTGCTTGCGGAATAACAAATTTGTTGCATATTTGTTGCAATTTCGTGACGACAAATTGCGAAATTGAGTTGTTCCTGCCTTTCCCCCGAACCCACTTTTCTGTAAGGCGGATTGCACACCACGGCATCGGCAACACCACCGAGAGTTTTCGGCATATCGGCAAGGTCGGCATTAAGCACTTCTATAGTGTCTGACAAACCGTTCAGTTGTACGTTGCGCCCTGCAAGAGATGCCAATTGTGGCTGAAGTTCTACCGCATAAATCTTTTTTGCGTGTTTTTTGTGCGCCACCAAAATGCTTATAACTCCGCTACCTGCGCAAAACTCCACCATTGTTTTGCCCTTTAGTTCGCCTACAAAATTGGCAAGCAAAACGGCATCGGTGGTGAAGCGGGATTCGTTTTCGCTTTGAATAAGTTGCAAGCCGTCGCACTGCAGGTCTTCCAACTTTTCGTCTTTTTCCAAAATCATAATACAGTTACCCCATATTTGCGGACTTTTAGTTGTTTTACGTTTTCAGCGCCATATTTTTCCGCAAGCTGTTTGCAAACTTTTTCCGCTTCGCAATCGGGAATAGCGCAAAGCACCGTTCCGGCAAAACCACCGCCGTGCACCCTTGAAGCGCCGTTCGGGCAAATGCTTTTTACAAAGTCAACCGCATCGCAAAGGGCGGTACTGCCACCCTCATACGTATAGTTTTGCAACTGATAGCGACTGCTTTCACCGGAAAGATTGATCAATTGATTAAACTTTTGCACGTCACCATCGGCTAAAGCAAAGCACATTTCGTCAACACGTGCGTTTTCTTCGTAAAAATGTTTGGCACGCAGTACCGGCCTTTCACCAAAAAGCGTAACAAGTTGATTGTACTTAGCAAAAAACAAATCGGAACTAACATCAACAAGACGTGTAGCGCCAAAAAACGATGCAACGTCCTTCATTTCGTTAGGAATGGCCGAGTAGTGCTGTACAAGTTTGCTGTGACTGCTACCGGTATTTACCACAAAAAGCGTTTGGTCAAGACTATCAGCCAAATGCGTAACAGTTACGCCGTGGGAAAAATCCAACGCAACTACACCGCCGTTTACTATTACGCTTTGGTCAAGCAAACCGCACGGCTTGTCAAAATATTTGTTTTCTGCAAACTGACCTGCTCTGGCAAGCACATCTTTTGGCACCGTGCCGTTATTGTACAAAACATTTTGTATTTCCGCAACCAACATCTGAAATGCCGCACTTGAAGATATGCCGTAGCCTGAAGGCAACTGACTGGAAAGGCACGCCACAAAACCGCCTACTGCGTAACCCTGCTTTTGCAGATACTTCATAACGCCTTTTACAAGGCCTATGCTACCACGGTCCTTTTCCAGATTATCTGTGGCAAAGTTGATATCACGGTAAAAACTGCTTTTCATTACCACACGGTTTTCGCACGGCAAAAATGCGGCAACAATATCAGAATTGATTGTTGCGCCAATTACCTTTCCGCCGTTGTGGTCGGTGTGATTACCGATAATTTCCACCCTACCCGGAGAAGAACAAAGATACGCCGAGCCACCAAAGTACTGTTTGAACTTTTGCAGTAAAGTGTTGTACCGTTGCACTTCGGTTAACGTGGCTTTTTGGTACAGAGTAGGTAAAAGCTCCGTAACATCTCTGCCGTTAGTAAATTTTAGCATAAAAACCTCATCGTCAAATTATACAATACTACGCACGTTTTTGCAAGGTTTACCGCCATTTTTTTACAAAAATGACACTTGTTAATAAAAATATCTTGACAAAACACCTCATTAAACGGGGCGGTAAAATAAATTTGCAAAAACATCTTGTAATTTTACATAAAAAATAACTGTTTTCCGCTATTTGTAGTAAATATATTTGACTGTTTTTGTTACAAGTAGTATAATTTTTTAGTTATTATTTCGGGGGTTAAAATGAAAAGACAAGACATCAGAAATATTGCAATAATTGCCCACGTTGACCACGGCAAAACCACAATGGTTGACCAACTTCTGAAGCAAAACGGAATTTTCCGCAGTAACGAAGTGGTTGCGGAACGTGTTATGGATAGCAACGATATTGAACGTGAAAGAGGCATTACAATTCTTGCTAAAAACACGGCAACTTACTACAAAAATACAAAAATCAACATTATTGATACCCCGGGACACGCCGATTTCGGTGGCGAAGTAGAACGCATTTTGTCTATGGTGGACGGTGTACTGTTGCTTGTTGACGCAGTGGAAGGTTGCATGCCACAAACACGTTACGTTCTGAAAAAGGCTCTCGGCCTCGGCAAAAAGGTACTTGTTGTCATCAACAAAATAGATAAGGGCATTTTTGACGAAAACGAACTGCAAGAACAAATTTTGGAATTGTTTATGGAACTCGGTGCAACCGACGACCAGTTTGATTTCAAAACAATCTACGCCAGCGCAAAGCAAGGCTGGGCAACGGATAAACTTGGCAAACCGTCACAAAATATGGCACCGCTACTTGATGCCATTTTGTCGGAAATACCTTGTCCGGACGGCGACGTGGAAAACGGCTTGCAAATGCTTGTATGCAATATAGATTACGACGAATACATTGGCCGAATTGCCATTGGCAAAGTTAACCGTGGCACAGTGCAAAACGGCCAAATGATTACCGTTTGCCACAAGGACGGCACCACTCACACAGCAAAAATACAGCGTTTATTTCAGTTTGAAGGCTTAAAGCGTGTGGAATGTGCAAGCGGAAAAATGGGCGACATTGTTGCCGTTAACGGTGTGGACAATATGAACATTGGCGAAACACTTTGCTCTGTTGACCAGGTTGAGCCGTTGCCGTTTGTAAACATTGACGAACCGACAATAAGCATGCTGTTTATGGTAAACGACAGCCCGTTTGCCGGCAAGGAAGGCAAGTTTGTAACTTCACGCCACCTTCGCGCAAGACTTTTTAAGGAAGTGGAAACAAACGTTAGTATGCGTGTGGAAGAAACAGACACGGCAGATTGCTTTAAGGTTTACGGCCGTGGCGAATTGCACCTTTCTATTCTTATAGAAAATATGCGCCGTGAAGGCTTTGAGTTTCAGGTTTCACGCCCTAACGTTATTTACAAAGAAATTAACGGTGTAAAATGCGAACCGATGGAAACAGTTGTTGTGGAGGTGCCTGAAGAATACGTTGGCACCGTTATGAACAAACTCGGCGCAAGAAAAGGCGAACTGAAAAATATGGCGCCGACAAATCAGGGCGAAACAAGACTGGAATTTTTGATTCCGAGCCGTTGTCTTATCGGTTACAGAAGCGAACTTCTTACCGACACCAAAGGCTTTGGCGTTATGAACAGCATTTTTGAAGGCTACGAACCTTACAAGGGGGACGTTCCTGAACGCAGTCGTGGTAGCCTTGTGGCGTTTGAATCAGGCGTAACCACCACTTACGGTTTGTTTAACGCACAGGAAAGATGCCGTTTGTTCCTTAGCCCGGGCGTAAACGTTTACGAAGGTATGATTATCGGCGAAAACAGCCGTGAAGACGACATTACCGTTAACGTTTGCAAAACCAAACACCTAACAAACAACCGTGCCAGCGGAAGTGACGAGGCACTTAAGCTTACCACACCTACTATTCTCAGTTTGGAACAATGTCTGGACTTTATTAACGACGACGAACTTGTTGAAGTTACCCCAACATCCATAAGACTGCGCAAGGCCATACTTGACCACAGTGAACGTATGAAAGTGTGGGCACGTAACCGCAACAAAACGGAATAACAACTGCGGAAAACGTTTTTACAAAAGACAATCTGACAATTAAGTATTTGCCGTAAAAACCAAATTATGCTTACATATTGGTCTGAAACAACTAAAAACCATACCGGCAGACAAAAATCCGTTGGAATTGTTATCTTACAAAATTAACAAACGTAAATAAAAAAACAAAAGCGACTGCAAAATGCAGTCGCCTATTTAATTTAATATAAATCAATTCCCAAAAAATAATTTGCCGAAACGTCAAACGCCAAAGACATTGCTTGCAAAAAATCGTAGCCGGGCTTTGCTTTACCGCTCACCTAAAAATATGTCGGCTGAGTGTTTTGGGGA
>JAZLJV010000001.1:0-2780 GCA_045618025.1 Clostridia bacterium | reverse complement strand
GGGACAGCGTACGTTTCAGCATAGTGTTCAATTTCCGCACGGGACATATCCAAAATGGGACGCAGTAAATTGCCGTTTTCCTGCTTGATGCCCTCGGCACCGTGTGCGCCACTACCACGACAAATATGCATAAGTACCGTTTCGGCATTGTCGTTGGCGTTGTGCGCCAGACAAATGTAGTCACACGGCAGTGAATTGAACACGCCATAGCGAAGTGTACGTGCACCGGTTTCATCACTTACCTTCATCACCTTGCAGTAACTTGGCACGTCAACACTAAATGTTTTGCACTCTACGTTAAGTTTTTTGCAGTAAGAAGCAACAAAATCGCAATCGCTTTGCGCATCACTACGCAAGTTGTGGTTTACCGTTACAACAAAAAAATCGGGACGTGGCTTAAGCGAAGCAAACAGGTGCAACATCACCATAGAATCTATACCACCGCTTACCGCCAAGGCATACGTTTTGGAATAATCAATATTTATCATTTTATCACCTTTTCCAAACAATTGGTAAGTTCAACAAAATTCGCTGTGGAAAGCTCTTCACCACGCACGCCTACATCAAAACCGCAACACGTCAGCACTTTTTCGGCACTTTCACGGCTTAAACCAAACCCGTTCACCAAATTATTTACCAACGTTTTACGACGCATTGCAAAGGCGGTTTTTACCACCTTGCGAAACAACGCCTTATCGGAAATGCAGTATTTGTCGGGGTGCATGGTAATATGCACAACGGCGCTATCAACGTTAGGCACGGGGTAAAACAGGTTTCTCGGCAAAATGCGTGTTATTTTGCAATCGGCAACGGCATCAACACCAACGGTAATTGCACCGTAGTCTTTGGTTTTGGGTACAGCAGTAAGCCGTTCCGCCACTTCCTTTTGTATGGTAAGCGTAAGCGACTGCACGTTTGAGCCTTCTTCCACAAACTTCATAATAAGCGGAGTAGTAATGTAGTAAGGAATATTGGCAACAACTTTGTACGGTCCACCGACAAGTTTTTCAATTTCTTCGGTAGAGTGTTTCATAACATCGCCAAAAACCATTTGCACGTTGTTACACCCGGCAAGCGTTTGAGCAAGCACCTTTTGCAAATTGCGGTCAATTTCAAAAGAAACCACCTTATCGGCACGTTTGCTTAGCGTTCGGGTAAGTGTACCTGCGCCTGCACCCACTTCCAGCACAATATCACCGTTTATGCCGGCATCGTCCGCAATACCGCCAAGTACGTCGTTATCCGTCAAAAAATTTTGACCAAACTGTTTATTGAACCTGAAGTTGTTTTCGTAAAGTACCTGTTTTATGTCCATTATGCTTTCTCGCAGTGTTTTGCACAATTATACAACAAAAAAAACTTTATGTAAAGAAAAAGTATGAACGTAAAACAATACGCTCATACTTTTGTTAGGTTTTTGGATTAAAATATTCAATTAATTGTTTTTGATTGCTCCGGCCATTGCAGAAGCCATTTGTTTTGCCTGTTCTGCAATGTGGTCTTGTTCGTACTGTTCAATTTGTGCCATAATCATACCCTTGAAAGCTTCGCCGTTTTTGATACAACCAATAGTAAAACTTCCTGCTGCTGTGGTTAAATCAATAGTGCAGTAGTTAAAAATCTTACCAAGAAACTTTTGACTTACACCAACCGTTTGCACCTTGTTAAGCGGACAATCAAGAGATTTTGTTTTTAACACACCCACTCTGCCGACAACACGCTTGCTTGTAATTGCAAGTTCTACCTTGAAAAAACTTACCGTTGCCATAATGGCCTTAACGGTAGGAATAAGCAATAACCAACAAAGCAAAATGCCCTTTATCCACGTGCCAACCAAAAACAAACCGTTTCTTTCTGCCTTTTTGATAACAACTTCATTTGTGCCTAAATGTGATTCAACGTAACTGCTCATTTTTTCTTCTCCTTGTGTTTAGTAAACACATTATAACCTATTTCAGGTTAAATGTCAATAGAAAATGTTATATATGTTAAAATAAAACACGAAAAATACGGAGATGACAAAGTGTTTAACCGATTGAAAGAATTAAGGGAAGACCACGAACTTAATCAAACACAACTTGCAAAAATGCTTGGCATGTCACAAACGGGATATTCCAAGTACGAAACCGGCGAAAATGATGTTCCAACCGGCATTTTGATAAAGCTTGCAATGTATTACGATGTTAGTATTGATTATCTATTGGATCAAACTGACAATCCGGTCCGCAACAGGTAACGCCTTTTGTGGATTTTTCTACGTAAAAACGTTGCTTAATACAATTTGTGTGGTATAATAAAGCAAAAGGAAGGTGCAACTATGGAACAAAAGAATTCATTTAAGTTTTTTGCCAACAAGGATTGCGGTTTTTACCCGTGTCACCAAAATGCAGACCCAAACAACTTTAACTGTTTGTTTTGCTACTGCCCGCTATATGCGCTTGGCGACAAATGCGGTGGAAACTTTGTTTACATTGAAGGCGGTGTAAAGGATTGCTCTGACTGCCTTATTCCACACAGCGAAAAAGGCTATATGTACATTATGAACAAGTGGCCGGAAATTATGGAACTTGCCAAGAAAAAAGACGACGAAAACAAGTAAAACGTGCCAGACGTGCCGTTTTTGGGGCATACGTTATGTATTTTTTGATACAAAATGAGCTTTGCATTGCGCAAAGCTTTTTTATTTTTTTAACAAATTTGCCGTATAATATGCAAACAAGCTTACCACAAAAAAGCATCTTATAATTTATTTTTGGTATTGACAACGGCAAACCGCAGTT